>NZ_JBHFKT010000022.1:0-82939 GCF_042879335.1 Photorhabdus sp. RM96S
TTCAACTAAGTTGTCCATAGCCTGTTCCCCCTCGGAGCTGTTTTTGGTGTGCACCAAAACTTTGCTCCTGGAACAGGCTTCTCGTCAATTTCTTATCCAGAATTCGGGTTAGCTAGCATTCAAACGCGTATTGAAGAGCGAGTATTGCGCTATGAACCCCGTGCAGAAATGACTGAAATTAAAGTGAGTCAGAAAACCGATTTATCGAATACCTTACAAGTTCAGGTGAATTATGCCTTGAGAGGCAGCGAAATTAGCCAGCAAATTGAAGGTATTCTTGAGATGGGTGAAGGGCTGATAGAGGTGATCTTATGAGCAAACAACTGGTGGTTGATGGCGACACCTTGCTATTCGAACCCTTGTTCGGTAACCGACAGGTCACTCTTGTGGGGCCAGCAATTATCAGGGGCAGCGGGCACGCCAAAATCCAAGGCAAAAAGATTGTCATCGTGGGTGATGAAAAAAAGATACAGCTTCAAGCGCAATATATTACTCCTATCCACCCGGTACCTGGCATGGGGATGGTCACCATTGCTCAATTGGATGCTAGCCAGACAATAAACTTTTGCCGTAGCCTTGCCACGGTGATTGTTGTTGGGCAACAATTTATTGCTCGTTTTACTCCATCACAGCCGGCAAATAATCCACAGAGTGGCCCGGATATAACAGCACCCAGTATGGGTAAAGGCCGATTTATTGCCAGTCAATATGCTGTCAGTGCCGGATAAATAACCTTTTAATTTATTTTTAAATAATGATCATCTCCTGAAAATATCTTAAAGTTATATTCAAATAACAGGTGGAATAAATATGGGGCAGACAGAATTAGAAAATAAACTTACTGCTATGGTATCGGATACTACTTTTAAACTTGATGAAAGAAGTACGCTGGATATATTAAATTGGCTTCAGGAATATACGGAAAAAATCCCTTTTGAACAAGAGAAAGAAAAACTTTGGAGTAGCTTCTACTTTATTCAGGAAAACAACCCTCAGCAATTAGCGGATATTTACCAAGATGCGAATAAAGCCAATGGCCTTTTACCAGCGCATCAGGCTTTTTTACTGGCTTTTTTAAAACTATTAGAAACCACTAAAATATTATTCAATACCTTTCCGGCACGTCATCGTGATCTTTATTACCGACAATTGTTAGGCTTAAAACCGAGAAATGCTCAAGCAGATCAGGTTGCAATTGGTATCACGCTGAATTCGAGTAGCGTTGAATATCTTATTCCGAAAGGCACCCGCTTTGATGCTGGACATGATAGCGCTGGCAATCCATTACAGTATGTGTCTGAATCGAATATATTAGCAAATCAAGGAGAATTAACCGACCTGCGTTGGTATCGAAAAGAGGGGGATGGCTGGAAATCGGCAATACCACTAAATCTTGCAGATAACATTGCATTGCCTGAAAACGGTATTCGACTTTTTAGCCCAACGCCTAATGATGTTCCGGTTCTGTCTGGCTACTTAATTACTTCGCCTTTATTGACGATGTCAGCGGGAGAGCGCACGATTAAAGTGACATTAGACAGCGAGTGGGCGGGGGATTCTAATCAAGTCACCGCTCAGATTAGCTCGGGAGATCACTGGCTTTCATTATTAGTAGAAAAAGAAAAGGCTAACCTCAAACTCAGCTTATCAGCTAACGATGACCCCATTAGCCCACCTGATGCTTTAGATAATATGACGTTTGATGTACCGGTACTAAAACTGAGCACCAAACAGGGACCGAGGTTGCCGAAGATCAAAGACATCGAGATCAACATCAACATTAACGGCAACCGTAGTGTGTACTATGCGTCTGATAGCGGTATTGAACAAATGAATGCGACTAGTTTTCCTTTTGGTCAATCACCGTTATTAGGCTCTGGTTTTAATCTGGTTGCTCCTGAATGGTATAACTTCGAAAACGCGACCTTGACGATTACCCCTCAATGGGTAGGATTGCCTCAACAAAACTTTTCAACATGGTATGGAGGATATGAGACCCAGCTCGATAATAGTGCATTTAAAGTACAGGGTTACTTAGTCACGCCTCAAAAGAGAGAAAAGCTTAATGAAGCGCAATCATTATTCAATGGAAAGGAGAAACCACAAGGACAAAGCTTAAAATTTACCTTGCCAGCAATGAATTTTCCCCTTACAGACAGCTCGAATCCCAATGATTGGCCTGCATCCGTGCGTATAGAACTCGCCGAGCAGGATTTTATGCATACCCAATACTGGAAAGATCCCAAAGATAAAAATTTACCCTATATCCCACAAATCAGTGCGTTGCAGATTCAATTCAACGTTGAAGTTAAATCTAAGCAATTTACTGTTTACCCTCTGACGCCTTTTGGCCGGGGTGAAGCAGCAGAAACACTGACATTTACTCATGATGCATTCTATTTGGGCTTTACCGGAGTACTACCGGGTCAAACTTTATCTCTTTATTGGCAATTAGAAGGGGTAAAAAAACAGGCTTTATCTTGGTTTTATCTCGACAAGTGCAATACCTGGAGTAAATTGGATAAATTCGTTGACGATCAAACTGATAACCTGTTCGACCGGGGTATCTGGCGCACTTTATTGCCACAAGATGCCTCAAATCAGGCCGCTCTGATGCCGTCAGGGCGGTACTGGCTGAAAGCCGAGATAACGGATAAGACTGATCCCCAAGATTACCCACGTATTAAAGGTTTGCTGTATAACGCTACCACTGTCACCTTAGCTAACGCAGAAGCTGTTGAGCAGGAACATTTTATTAATGGATTGGCCGTTGGCAGCATAAAACAGCCGGCAAACACTATTCCGGCAATCAGCGGTGTTACGCAACCTTGGGCTTCCTGGAACGGTCGCCCGCAAGAAACTGAGCAAGCCTTCTTAAAGCGAATTCCTGTCCGGCTGTCCCATCGTAACCGAGTGTTGAGTTGGGGGAACATGGTCACCTTACTAAAAGATCATTTTGTTAGCCTACTTGATGTCAGACACCATTCAGGCAGTAAATTAACCACCCTCCCGGCGCCGGAAAAGCAACAATTGATAGTCATCCCAGACAGCCGTTACAAGGATAACGACGATGCATTACGCCCAGCACTGAACCCGGCGCGATTGGCCGAGATGGTCGAATGGTTAAATCGATTAAGTAGCCCTTGGGTAACCATTGAAATCAACAATCCTACTTATGTTGACGTTAATGTGGATTACCAAGTGACCTTTATCTCAGGCATTAATTCTGACTACGGCTATCACCAGCTACAACAGCAATTAAGCAGAACGTATATGCCGTGGGGAGAGAATCCTGCTATCGGTGTGACGATGGGTAATCACATTGACTACTACCAGTTATTAGCCACCATCCAACAATCCCCTTTGGTAGAACGCGTCACCAATTTAAGCATAACAATAGTTAATCGAGTTACGGGTGCCGTGGGTACAAATATCGAAGCTAATGATAATGAAGTGTTGATTTTAGTCTGGTCAGATAAACATTCCTCAAATAAGGAGTTAATCAATGAGTCATCAGGATGCTCTGTTTCCCGTTGTTAAAGACGATATTGCCTTTGATACCTTACTTGCTCAGGCTAAGGCTGTTATTGAGCAACAGTCTGGTCAATTTTGGCGTGATATCAGTGAAAGTGATCCCGGTATCACCTTATTAGAAGCCTGTTGTTATGGTGCATCAGATTTAGCTTACCGTCATTCGCTGCCGCTTTTAGATCTTCTGACGCCCAGAAAGGAGGAACAGACACCCGGCGACGGTATTTTCCCCCAAGAGTTTGGCCCGCAACAGATGCTGACTTGTGGTCCAATTACGTTGGCGGATTATCGCCGGGCGTTGCTGGACTTGCATAGTGACAACACGGTTGATGGTTACTTTTTATTTAATGATGTACTACTGGTATGTGAACCTAACGATCAACGCTATACATACTGGTATAGCAAAAAGAAACGTGAATACAGATTTATTCAAATCGCAGATTCAGATAGTGAACAGTTAACATTAAGAGGAAATTATTGGCTTTATTTGCTCCCAGGCCGGGAAACTCAGATCGATAATAAGTTGGCACAGGAGAAACTTAACGTTTTCCTGAAAGATAATCGTAATTTAGGAGAATGGGTGAGTCGGGTTATCTGGTTAGAACCTATTGATTTGCCATTGAAGATGGATATTCAGCTTGATAATGATGTTAAAGATATCGCTGACGTATTTGCTCAAATTTATATGACAGCGGAACAAACGGTGCAGGAAAAGCCGCTACGTTATACCACCCAGATAATGAAAGAAATGGGTTACAATAATGAAGAAATTTTTGACGGGCCTTATTTACATCACGGTTGGATACCTGAATTACCCCCGATCAAAGATTACAGTGGTGCGACGATATTAAATCTAAGCCATTTGGTTAACCGATTATTGGCTATCAAGGGAGTTCAAAGTATTATTAGGCTGGAATTAGATGAAAATAAAGATAATAAGAAAATTATTTCTCCGCTACTGCAAGATAATTGGTCTTGGCAAATTGCGAAAGGATATTATCCCAGATTATGGGGTGATGATCCCTTGGGATTGATTACCTCATCAGACAGCCCATTGACTCTTATTGCCAAAGGTGGTGTGAAAGTTGTAGTTTCTAGCGAAGAGATAAAGAAGAAGATCATTACAGAACCACTGATTAATACACAACCAGAATTATTAAACTGGGGTAAGCACCGTAAAGTGTTGGATTATTATCCGGTAAGTAATAAATTACCGGCTTGTTATGGATTGCAGACTAATAAACATACCTTACAACAACGACAGTTACATCAATTTATTCTGCCTTTTGAACAAATATTAGCTAACGGTTGCGCAGAACTTGCCTTATTGCCAAAACTATTGGCGTTTAAACAACGAGGAAATACGGTATACGGTGCACAATGGCCTTTCAAGGTTAATACCGTCAGTCAGAACGTTCATCAGGAGATAATGCCCGACTTAATTAAGAAACTGAATAATGATGTACAAATTGGTAATGATGATGGCATCCATGAGCGAAACTATGCAAAAGAGCTGGCTATTCTTGAATATCTGTTAGGCTATTTTGGTACACAGCGAGCCGCCAGACCACTTATTCTCAATCGACAGGATTTTTTATCCACTCAGCGCGGTTACTTGGCTCAACAACCAGAGTTGGCCTACCATCGTAATAATATTCGCATTGATAAAGTATCGGCGCTGCAAAAACGAATTGCAGCTCGGTTAGGCTTGGGAAGAAAATGTTTTAGTGAACCGCCTGATTTAGCTGATCTTCCTTTCTATTTAATTGAGCATCGCCGGCTGTTACCCGTGAAACCTGATGAGGCATTCAACAGTGAACAAATACCTGATAATCTGGAAATTAAAAATCATCCTGATTCTAAAAGCCATCATTTAATTATTATTCAGCAAAGTACAGCAGGGCAGTTATTACATGGTCAAATGATTGACTTGATTATTAAAGGCGAGAACGGATTCACATTACGGGGCCAGGTGATCACTGAGATTACAGAAAAATCATTTTATCTTGACACCCATAACAGTGTTGCTTTGGAACACAATTTGAACAGAGTGCAACAGGCATTTACTGACAAAAAACTAGTCTGGCAAAATAGCCTGGTGTGGTTGGAAGATATGGATTATCAACTGGTTTATGCCGATGAAATACATCAAAAAAATAAAGAAGACGATGAACTCTGGATCACATCTAGTCCCCAAAGCCCTTTTCCTGCTATGATCAAAGAAGGGGATGAAATCACACTAAAATATAAAATTACCCCTTATGAACCAGCCAAAAAAATATCCGCTGATATGAATTCTCCATCTGACTATATGCTTAAAGCGTGGGTAAAAAAATTCGATCATATTAAGGGTAAGATATTAATTAAACGAGATAAAAATACCAAACCTTTTCCAGAAAAGGAAAATGCATGGCGTTACCGCTGGTATTTCTCTAGTGCAGAATACGCGCATACTGATCGTTTTTCATTTGTCGTCAGCGTAGTCATTAATCGCCAGTTAATTGAGAATAACAACGTTGATCATCATGGACTGGAATCGTGGGTAAAAACTGAGATTTTAGCTGAATTTCCTGCTCATGTTTCCATGATTATTCATTGGTTATCACCGGACCATTTCAGGAATTTTGCCAGCACCTATAAGCGTTGGCAAAATAATGGTTCTGCTTTAGGGGATGAAGCATACCATATTTTAGAAATGTTAACATTAGGTCGTCTGCCTTCTGAATTAACAGGTATAGGGAATATGAGAATTGCCACTGAACAACAGAGAACTGAGGTCATTGGTGAGTCTGAAACAGAATGGAATGCTAAATTTATTGAGAGTAATCAGTTGCTGTATGTACCAAAAGTTAAAGATAATATTTATCGTGACAAAGACAAAGGTTGATTTATACCCTATGGATTTCAAGATGCATCGCGGCGGCAAGGGAGCGAATCCCCGGGAGCATAGATAACGATGTGACCGGGGTGAGAGAGTGCAGCCAACAAAGAGGCAACTTGAAAGATGACGGGTATATGTTATTAGAATAGACGAATATATAAGGTGATAAAAATGGAAAAGAAGAACGATTTGTCCAATTTAGAGAGTAATCAAGAAAATACTAATAATAAAGTAGAAGATCTTTCAGCAGATGATTTAAAAAAACGTTTTAAAGCAGGTAGCATTCCATTGCAAACTGATTATGAACATTTAATTGATATTGCTGATATTGGTCGCAAAGCAGTCGGGAAAGTACCGAAACAAACTGGGCCAGGAACAGGATTGAAACTGGATGATAATGGTACGCTTAATTTAAAGATGGGTCCTATCTCCAGTAAAGACTTTTCTCCATTAATATTAGAAAAAGATATTTTATCTGTAGACCTTGGTAGTGGTTTGATTAATAAAGAGAATGGAATATCTGTTGGTCAAGGTAATGGTATTGTTGTAAATACAGATGATGTCGCTGTCAAGGCTGCTAATGGTATTACTGTTGATGGCAAAGGTATTTCAGTTAAATCTAATAATGGCATCAATGTTGATGCTGATGGTGTCTCTGTAAAGACAAAAAATACAACCATCAAAGTCGAATCTATTGGGATATCTGTAGGAATTGGTTGGGGAGTAAGAATAGGAGATGAGGGATTAGATGTCCAAGCTAGTAATGGTATTAATGTTGATAAAAATGGTGTTTCAGTTAAAGCTGGCAATGGTATTAAGGTTGATGATAAAGGTGTCAGTATTGATCCTAACAAAGTACTCCCCAGAGGAATGATTGTGATGTTTTCTGGCAGTAATGCTCCTGAGGGATGGGCATTATGCGATGGTAATAATGGTACACCAAATTTGATCGATCGATTTATTTTAGGCGGGGATTTTTCTGGTGTTAAAGGGCAAAGTAATACTAAAGTTTCAGGACCTAAAGATGGTAAATCATTTAGTTTTAATTCTGATGAGGCTACATTAAATATCAATGGCAAAACAAATGAGAAATCGTTATCTATTGGTCAAATACCTAACCACGATCATCTTAGTGGAATAATTATTGATACAAATATAATGGCTCAATATGGAGCTTATGAGATATCTTCAGACAAGAGAGCGGTAGCTTCTTCAAATAATACTAGAAATAGATATCTCTATTATTCAACAGGGATGACCACATCTAAAGGTGTTGTAAACGGAAACAGTCCAGAAACACATAATCATGACATTGATGTGAAAAACACAGGTAGACATTCCCATAGTAATAAAATAACAGTTCCTTATTATATTCTTGCTTTCATTATGAGAATTTAATGTTTATTAAGGAATCGAAAATATAAGTCATTCATTAATCGTAAAGAGAATACTATTTATGACTTTAGGAAAAAACTTGTTAAATCGAATTGCTATTACTATTGAAGCTAATAATCAACAGGTAGCTAAAAAATTATTACATGGTTCTCTGCTTAATCAAGTCAGCATGCATAAATTACTTAATTTATACTTTAATAAACATGCTGTTAATCAGGATATCTATTTAGAGAAATTAACGCTGAATCTTGGTGAAATTAATTTCCGTAACTTTAATTCATTATTTCCTATTAGGCTTAATATGGAGTTAAGTAAAGCATTGAATCGATATCATGGAGATAATAAGGAAAAAACACTCACAGAAGATTCAATAATACTCCAAAATACCCATAAGCCCTCTTTATTAAATGGTGATTATTTATCTGATATTGAGGAATTTATCCAATATTTATATAAAAAAGATGTTAAGTTAAATATTGAAAAGGCAATTGTAAATAATAGGAATATTGATGTTAATACTAAATCTTTAATTAACAAATTAATGCGAATGGAGAGAAAATTAATATTATTTTTGGCAAAAAGTTGCTTATCTGAGCATGGTTTACAGCGACTTTTAGCTATCAGTCAACCTGCTTTATTAACTGCGATTAATCACAAATTGTTGGAGGATATAGATAAATCTCAGCATCAAGGAAAGATAATTTCTTCTTGGCAATTGGTATTGAATGCCTTGGGATATATACAGCGACATAATACGCAGGAAATACCTAAACCAGATATGAAAGTGATGTCATATATCATGGCTGAACGTGATAACAGTATGCTTGATATTGTGTCTATTATTACATTATTTCGCCAAAATATAGTCGCTGAAAGTGCCTTATTAAATGCATGGTTGAAGCTGCTTTGGCAAATAGAATGGATTCCAAAACTGTGCAAAAAACACCTCTCGATTCAGGAATATGAAGATTTAGTTAATCGCTTTAGCTGTGAAGATCAGATTATTAGGGAACACACTTTACAACAAACAGTCGCAGTTAATTCTTTGTTGACTGAGTTATTACAGAGATTAGCGACGGAGACTCAGAAAACTTTACCGCCATTAAATCATCATCAGCTTTCATTAATAGCGGCAGCAATTCAGAAGGGGGAAATTAAAACAGAAAATATTCTCCAGCTATTGCAACATCCAGCGTTATATAACAATGTAGGTTTGGCTTGGTTAGCACCGCTGTGGCAATTAGCTCCTGTTTGGCAAATGTGTAAAAAACATCTTCCTGTTGAGGAATATCGCGATCTGTCACAACGCTTTATTCCAAATAATGCAAATCAAAAATTAATTTTGCAAGATCAGCCAATATTATTAACACCAGATAACGTGTGCGTTAAAGACAATAATGGTAGCCAACGTCGAGCAATTAATAGACCATGTTCTGAGCCGGGTTTATTACCGCTATATCAAGTCAGTAATGCTGGAATATTGATTCTATGGCCGATGTTACCCGCATTATTTAATCATCTGGGTCTACTTGAAGAGAAAAATTTTATCCATCATCAAGCTCAATTTAGGGCGATTGATTCTCTGGATTATCTTATTTGGGGGAGTGAAGAGACGCAAGTAGAGAGAAAAATATTGAATAACGTTCTGTGTGGGTTAATGATTGATGAAGAGACACAATCAATCCCTGTTGAACCAGAAAAACAGTTGATAATAGAACAATGGTTAGATGTGATTATTACTCAACTTCCGGGCTGGAAAAAACTGAGTCGTAATGATATCCGTCAACTATTTTTACAGCGGCCGGGTGAATTGTTGATAAATGAACTGGAAATTAAAATCACGGTACAGTATCAGCCATTTGATGTGCTATTAGCCGACTGGCCGTGGCCGTTAAATATCGCCAAACTTCCCTGGCTAAATCTTCCTTTACGAATTGACTGGCAAAACATTTAAAAGGTTTATATGAACTCTTTCCCTTGCCGTCGCGATCCATCTTGAAATCAATAGGGTATATATGATGGCTGAATTACGTTGGATTTATCCCCATCTGGAACGTATCGATCTGCAATTACAACATTACTATTATCAGAATAGAGATAAATATGACTCCTTACCGGAGAGTTTTTTACTGACTGAGGATGAAATAAGACAACATTTAGCAACACCATTAGGTATTCCGCATTGGATAATTAAACAGGATGATATTATTAACCTGCCTGAAATTGAAGAAAACCCATCCATTGATGAATTGTCTTTATTGGTTGAACGTTTTGAACTGACGGAATTTGAGCGTGATGCCTTATTATTAGGTTTATTGCCACATTTTGACAGCCGTTATCATGCATTATTTGCTGCTCTGCACGGTAACAGTAAAAAGCAATGGCCTAGTTTTGCTTTAGTAATTGAATTATTTAGCCAATGCCAAAGTGATAGGCAATTACTGCGAAACAGTTTTTTGCCACAAACACCGTTAATTAGTAATCAATTATTGCGACTCAATAATTACGAGGAGCCTATTTGGCTTCAAACGCAATTTTTAACTCACATCGCTGTCTGGCATTTTTTATCAGGCCAACGGGTAATTTTGCCGTCCCTAATAACTTGTGCTTATTGGCATTCTCCTGTTTCGCACCTTTGGTATCCACCAACCCTTTGTCATTCACTTGAAAAGATATTATTGAATGAAACTGATGAGATTCGCCCGCTGGTGATACTTAGAGGAAAACAGCATAGTGCCAGAGAATTAGCGGTCGGCAATATTATGGCGTTTCACAGAATTAACACTTTAATCTTGGATTTAGCTCGATTACCAGAGGAAGAAAACTCAACTGTAATAGCTAGTTTGCTAGCAGATGCAGTGAGAGAAACACGTTTACATAATGCTTGTTTATTAATTCGCAATTTTTCTTTGCTTGCAGAGGAAAAGAAAATATTGAATAACGTATTATTCGTTTTATTAAATCAACCAAGATTACGGGTGGTTTGTTTAGTAGAGCCGGGAGACGCATTAGTATGGATTAAACATCTGCCAATGGTACAAATAGAGATGCCGGTAGCTACGCTGGTGGATAAAGAATCTATGTTAAAAGAATGTTTACCGGATAATACCGCTCAAAGAATTAATATTATTCAATTGTGTCAGCGTTTCTCATTTACCGCAGAAACATTGCCGTTAATTCTTAAAGAAGCTTATCAATACCAAATACTCCGACAACCAGAGGAGCAGTTAGAAGAAATAGATTTACGTAAGGCGTTAAGTTTTCGCGCTCAACAGAACTTAGGCAAGCTGGCTAAACGAATAACACCAACACGTAATTTTGATGATTTAGTGATTTCTGATGAATTAGCTCAACAATTAAAAGAAATTATCGCGGCAATTAATTATCGTGACCAGATTTTGAGTGCTGGTTTTCAGGAGAAAATAGGCTATGGTACTGGTATTAGTGCACTATTTCACGGTGAATCGGGTACGGGCAAAACAATGGCCGCAGAAGTGATTGCCGGGCATCTTGGTGTTGATTTGATTAAAGTTGATCTTTCTACCGTTGTGAATAAATACATTGGTGAAACGGAAAAAAATATCGCCCGCATTTTCGATTTGGCTGAGACGGATTCTGGGGTGCTGTTTTTTGATGAAGCCGACGCACTATTTGGCAAGCGCAGTGAAACCAAAGATGCTCAAGATAGACATGCCAATATTGAAGTTTCTTATCTATTACAACGATTAGAGGATTATCCGGGATTGGTAATTTTAGCCACCAATAATCGTAGTCATTTGGATAGCGCTTTTAATCGTCGTTTTACCTTTATTACCCATTTTACTTATCCTGACGAACTATTACGTAAAAGAATGTGGCAAACTATTTGGCCTGAACAACTGAAATTATCCGACGAAATTGATTTTGCACATTTGGCTAAACGGTCTGATTTGACGGGGGCTAATATCAGAAATATTGCCTTATTGGCATCAATATTAGCCGCGGACAATAATAGTGAAAAAATTGATAATCAACATATAGAACGAGCCGTTACCCTCGAATTAAATAAGACGGGTAGACTGATTTTTTAAATACTGATCAAATTTGGAGTCGATATGAAAGATATTATTGAGCCTAATAATGCTATTGTCGAAGTTAATAACGCATTAAAAGATGTTTTATCTCGATATTTAAATAATGTTGATATTCGTTTTGATTTGCCAGATATAGATTCAATTCCATCTAAACCGACAATCAGTGTATTTCTTTATGATGTACATGAAGATTTGCAATTACGCTCTGCTGAACCAAAGCGTTATAATCCTGTGACTAATTTATTGTTACCGGGATGGGTAAATATTAATTATAATTATTTAATTACTTACTGGCATTCGAACAAACCATCAGTTGATGGTAGCAGTCCTGATAGCCAACCTGATAATCAGGCGGCAAAAATAATGACATCTGTTTTGAATGCATTGATTAATCATCGTCAATTACCTAAAATTCCTGGTGCTTACACCAAAGTCATTCCACCACAGGAAAATTTAAATAGCTTAGGTAATTTTTGGCAGGCGCTTGGCAATCGCCCACGTCTTTCCTTATTATATTCCATTACCGCACCGGCAAAACTTCAAGATATTACTAATACAATAGAGACAGTTATGGAAATTTCTCATTCTGTGGATCAAAAATTGAATCCGGTTAGCTCACAAATAAGTCAGGCGTTATTAGAAAAATTATGTACTGATTTGGGGGGAACAGAAGATGTGCGTTTTGCGTTGGCTAAAGTGAAGTTAACGATTAAACTGGACATATCTGTCACAGGCAATAATGATAATCAAGAAAATGAAAAAATTATTCTTGAGGTTTCGGGTATTACTTGTTTAACTTATTTATCTAAGATAAAAGAGATTCTTTCAACATGGGTAAAAAGTCATAAAGCGGTCGTTAAGGTAAATGGTATAGGTATTATTGTTGCTAAAGAAAATTCTGATGCATTAATTGGAGTGAAAAAACCATCATCTAATTAATTACTCATAATAAAATGACAAGTTAGAGAAGATAACGATATTTTTATTGAGGGATTTATATAAAAACATCTTGTTGTTTGTGATATTTTAATCTATATACCCTATGGATTTCAAGATGCATCGCGGCGGCAAGGGAGCGAATCCCCGGGAGCATAGATAACTATGTGACCGGGGTGAGTGAGTGCAGCCAACAAAGAGGCAGCTTGAAAGATGACGGGTATATCAGTCAGATTTGGGAGAGGGGGCATTACCGCCTCTTAAAATAGCAGATTGGTTAAGTGCTAGAGGAAAAGATCCCGTTACTCTTAATAAATTAAAGAAATTATTAAGTCATGAATTTAATCTATTATCTGCAAATGAGCAACAGGAACTTATTGCCGAAATTTTTGATATACATAAAGAGATATCTAATGTTGGATTAGATAAAATTAAGAAAGATAAACGGATTGATATCTATTTAACAGAGTATAATATTAATGACTTTTATGAAAACATTGAAAAGTTAAAATCTAAATTTGATGATTTATAATATCGCATTTGGTAAGCCAGAATGAGATCTATTATTTTAATAATTGTACTAAAATTGTTTTAATAATCATTTATAAGGTGATAATATGAGACGTGAATATAGTGAAAAAGAAAAGAAAAAAACTTCAATACCGTTGGGGAATTCTATTGATCAGCATGAAATAGATAATAATCCGTTAGGATCAGGATTGGATCTAAATCAGATGATGAATAATACTCCTAGGGTAGCGAAAGATAATTACAGTGAAGAAAATGGCGATCTGTTTTATGGCCTTGCCGCTAAAAGGGGAAAGTATATAAGAGATGTTAATCCTAATTTTGATTCAAATAATCCTGATAGTACGCCAATGATTATAGATTTTTATAATAACGAAGTATCTAGAGTTATTTTTAAAGACACTAAGATATTACCTAAAAAATCAGAAGATTTGGTGAAAAATCCTAAAAAATATGCAAGAAATATTAAGGTTAAAGACAGCTTACAGAAAAATATTATTAAAGAGCAAAAAGGGAGATATCCTTTATGGAATGATTATTTTAAAATAGGAGGTGAAAATAAGAAATTTAACATGTATAAAATATTTAAAGAAATAACTAGCAAGTATAATTCTGACTATTATCATGTTTGTTATAACAAAACATGGCTTACCTTTGAACCTAGATTACTTTGGAAAAGAGGAAGCAAGCTTGGTATAGAAATGGCAGCCCGTAATGGGAGAACAAAAATACACTTTGTTCTTGATGGCCTGAATATCGAACAGGTTGTTAATAAAACAAAAGGTTCTACTCCTCTGGAGGCAGGGCCAGGCGAGTCAGTTACCGCGTCTGAATTGCGTTATGCTTATCGCAATAGAGAGAGATTGGCGGGAAGAATTCATTTTTATCGGGATGGTAAGGAAGTTATTGCGCCGTGGGACGAAAATCCAACGTTATGGCAGAATTATATTCCTCAGGGTAGTAATCGAAATATAGCTACTCAGAGAAATGGAGGAGCAATGTCTAGATTAATAGCATTACCGAGACGAATGTTTTCACCAGTTATTAAGCGTATTTTTTAGTTGAATCCTGATAATTTAAATACCCAGTTGTCATAATGATAATTTCAGGTATCCAATTTCAATTATTATAGAGAGTTTAAAAATGTTCAAAAATGATATACGTGAAAAAACAGTTAAACTTGGCAAAGGTAAAACTGCGGATGAAAGGTTATTGGATGCATTACATTTGGAACTTCCTGATGAAAAAGCAGTTATGTCGGCTTATCAAAAACAGATTCCTGAATTTGATGGTTTTAGTAAAAAAACGCAATTAATCCTTAGCTCTTCAAGTGAATTTGGAAAATTGAAACCAGCGAAGCAGCGTAATTTCTCAAAACCGGGTTTAAAATCGAATGGTGTTTCTGATGGAAAATTTCTTTATGCAAAGAAATCCTTGGAGAATTTCGCTGCTCATGCTGGATACGAGTATAATGGTCATTATGACGATGAATTTGTCAACTTTAAGGATAATAATAGAAATTTAGCCGATGGAAAGTTATTCCCGGGTATTAACCTGATTAAACGTCCAAAATTATCGATAGTGAAAGGTAAAGGAGAATGGGAAATACAACAAAGTGATGAGGCCGAAGCTTATAAGATTATTGACATTGAATCCTTTATTTCAGGGATAAGAGATATGTATGGTAGGGTAAATACACCTTTGCATCCAGTAATAGAATCTTTGATCAGAAATCATATTATCAACAACGACCGTATATTACCGACGATGGCGGGTATTGCTGGTTTGCATGCAGAGGTACAGGCACTGAATAATTTATTGATTTCAGAAGATAAAAAGGCAGGGAAAGCTATTGGAAGTCGGAAAATAAGCGAATATATACGGGATATGCTGAAATCATCTATTTTCACTCAGCGATTAACAACTAAACAAGCTGGAGATAATTTTGCTGCTTGCCATAATTGTTCGGGGATATTGTCATCACCCGTCAATGTCGTTACTGGTAAGGTAACAAGTGCGGGAAGTGATTTTTCATCAACATTATCTCGATATAAAACACCGCAAGAATCTCCAATATAAAATATACCCGTTATCTTTCAAGTTGTCTCTTTGTTGGCTGCACTCACTCACCCCGGTCACATAGTTATCTATGCTCCCGGGGATTCGCTCCCATTTATAAAGAGGCTAAATGATAGTTTTGCTAATGATTTGGTATTTATAACACCAGATCCAAGATGATGACACCACACAAGCCAATCGCCCATGCAATAGTGGTTGGTATTGACCAAACGATCATCTGTTGTTTGGCATCTTTAATTCCCATCATGCGGTTAACGACCCAGAATAGGCTGTCATTAAAATAACCGAAGAATAACGAACCCATCGTTGCTGCTTGTGCGGCAACCAACATGTTGATCCCCGGAATTTGACTAATAATTGGTGCAGAAATAGAAGCAGCAGTGATCATTGCCACAGTGCCGGAACCTTGAATTAAGCGAACCAGTGTTGCGATGATAAATGGAATCAGCACCGGTGTTAGTGGTAGATTGGCTATATATTGCGCCAGAATGGTGCCGGTACCACTTTCACGCAATACCGCGCCTAACGCACCGCCTGCTCCTGTCACTAATAAAATAATACCGGCAGCCTGTAAACCTTCTTCCAGACGGTCAATGACTTCATGTTTATTGGCTTTTGGCATCAAGGTATAAACCGCCAATAATACACTAATGGCTAAGGCAATAATGGGTGCGCCAAGGAAATCGAATGTCTGAAAGTAGAAGTTGTTTTCTTGTCCAGTAAAAGTTTCAGTGTTTAATAACAGGCCATTAATGGCTTTAATGAAGATCAAAACAATAGGGATAATAATCGGCAACAGGGAAAGAAATAGGCTCGGTAGTGGTTTGTTCGCCTTCTCTTCCATGTAGCGTTGGTGGATTGCTTGTAGATCTTGAGCTTCTTCGGCTTCATCAATGGGTTGAAATTCAGGATATTTTACTGCTAACCATTTGGCATAAAATACAATGCCAATAACGCAAGGCACCGCCAGAACCATACCGGTTAACATCATGGCGCCGACATCTACACCGAAAATACCAGCAACTCCCAGTGGCCCCGGTGTTGGCGGAACAGTGTGGTGGGTAACAACCAATCCGCCGGCCAGTGCCACGCCAAGCGTTAGCAGATGACGTTTTCCCTTTTTTGCGAGAGCCTTTGCCAGTGGATAGAGGATAACGAAAGCAGAATCGACAAAAATCGGAATGCTGACGATATAACCGGTAATCGCTAATGCCCACTCTTCGCGTTTTTTACCTAACCATTTGATAAAACTGTAGGCTATCTGTTCCGCGGCACCGGAAACTTCTAGCACCCGTCCCATCATGACCCCTAGACCGATAACAATCCCAATACTGCCCAGTGTGGAGCCAAAACCTTTAGTCATAACATCAATGGTATTTGCTGCGGTTAAGCCGCCAGTAATCCCGGCAATCGCTGCGGCAATTAGCATTGCTAATAAAGCATGAACACGGGTACGTAGTACCAGAAAGATCAACGTAAATACGGCAACACCCAGACCAATGACCGGAATGTAGTGTTCCATAATTAGCCTCCAGCTTGGGATAGGTTATTGGAGATAAAAGCACGGATTGCATCACTGAAAGTATTATCAACATGAAAACCCAGTGATAAGCCACGGTTGATATCGAAGTGACCCGGCCAACTGGCAACAATACGGTTAATGTTTTCGTCTGGTTCAAAGCGGATGAGATCCACCGCTTTCTGCCCGGCAATCTCGGCCAGTGCGTCAATCATGTCCTGAACTGTGACGCTAATACCCGGTAAATTAACTGTGCGGGAAAGACCAAATTTTTCCGCCGGAATTTGAGCTGCATGTATAAAGTTGCGGATCACGGTTTCAGGGCTGGAAAGCCATAAAGTAAGATCGCGGGAAACTGGACAGATACTGCTTTCTCCGTGCAGAGGCTCACGGATAATGCCACTGGCAAAAGAGGATGCTGCTTTGTTTGGTTTACCTGGGCGGATACTGATTGTCGGTAGACGAAGTACTCGGCCATCAACATATCCTTTGCGGGAATAGTCGTTAATTATCAATTCACACATGGCTTTCTGTGCGCCATAGGATGATTGAGGATTAACCGCACACTGATCCGTAATGGTTGATGGTAATTCTCCGCCAAATACGGCCAGGGAACTGGTGAAAATAAATTTCAATTTTGGATTTTTAGCCCGTGCAACGTTTAATAAGTTGCGAGTAACATCAAAGTTAACTTGCAAACCGAGATCAAAATCGCTTTCAGCGTGACTACTGACAATGGCGGCGAGATGGAATAATACCGCACTGTTTTCATCGATCAGCTTTTCCGCGGCTTCTGATTGAGTTAAATCCAGTGCTAGACACTGAACGCGGGGATCATTAACGGGTGAAACAGGACATTGAATATCGGTCAATATGAGTTGGTCGAAATTTAATGTTTGATTGTTGTTTAGTAAAGCGCTGGCTAGTTGCTGACCCAGAAAACCTGCTCCACCAGTGATTATCATTTTCATTGCGACTCTCCTTGTTTAATAGCGTTGGGCTATTTACTTATAGGTTATAGGGTATATACCCGTTATCTTTCAAGTTGCCTCTTTGTTGGCTGCACTCGTTCACCCCGGTCACATAGTTACCTATGCTCCCGGGGATTCACTCCCTTGCCGTCGCGATGCATCTTGAAATCCATAGGGTATAGTAGGGTTCTTACCCTTGTACGCTGACGATATGTAATATCAGATTGTGTTCTCGTAATTGTTGCTGCACTTTCGCCGGAAGTTGGCTGTCACAGACAATATCATCCAAACTCGAAAGCGGGCAGACCCGAAACATGCCGTATTTGCCATATTTACTGCTATCAGACACCAACACACGGCGGCGGGCGATTTCCAATACTGCCTGTTTGACTAACACTTTTTCTTCATGTGGCGTGGAGACACCATGCTCTAGATCCCATGAACTGGTGCTAATAAAGGCAATATCCACATTCAGATTGCGAAGCAGCATGGCGGCGATAGGGCCAACACAGGAATAATTTCTTTTATCTACCAGCCCCCCGGTATGGAACAGATTTAATTGGGGTTTGTTCATCAGATATTGGGTAATGGAAAAATCGTTCGTGATGATAGTGAGGTTAAAACGCTCAGCCAGGACTCTGGCAATTTCAAACGTGGTAGTGCCAGCATCAAGATAGACCACTTGTCCATCTTCAACCATAGATACTGCATATTGACCAATTTCCCGCTTATGACGATGATGAAGCCGGGCTTTTTCATTCCAAGGCAATTCCTGACGTAAAACATCACTAAGTTGCACACCACCACTGACACTAACGACTTTTCCTTCCTCCTCCAGAGTGCGGATATCCCGCCGTACTGTCATATGCGAGACGTTCATCAGTTTAACCAGTGTACTGATAGAAATTGTCCGATATTCATGTACATAGCGATAAATAAAGTCTCTACGCTCTGATGGAAGCATATCTTCTCCTGATTATTTCTGTGCTTTGGTCAACCAATCCAAACCATCTTCGGTGTAACCAGCGGGGTGATATTCACAGCCCAACCACCCTTGATAGCCCATTTCATCCAGTTTGTTAAATAGCCACGGATAGTTCACTTCGCCGCTATCGGGTTCATGGCGTTCGGGCACGGAGGCAATCTGGATGTGACTGAATTTTCCCCATAGACGTTCAATGGTGCGTAGCAAATCCCCTTCCATGATCTGGCAGTGATAAAGATCCAATTGGATAAGAACATTTTGACGATCAATTTTTTTGAGTAATGTTTCAGCCTGATGCTGAGTTGTCAGAAAGTAACCCGGCATATCACGAGTATTAATCGGCTCAATTAATACGTTGATGTTATGTTCTGCCATGACATCAGCGGCATATCGAATGTTTTTGATATAACACTCACGTTGTTGTTCTGGTGTGAATTGTTCATGCAATTTCCCGGCCATAGCATGAACTTGCTTGCAATTCAGAGCCAGTGCATATTTCAGCGCTATTTGTGTACCTTCAACAAATTCTTTTTCACGGCCAGGTATAGAGGCTATTCCTCTTTCTCCCGCCGCCCAGTTTCCGGCGGGCATGTTGAATAGAGCTTGTGTTAATTGATGCTGTTTTAATAGGGCAGCAAGCTCTTCCGCTGCGACTTCATAAGGAAACAGATATTCAACGCCTTTAAATCCAGCTTTGGCTGCACGGGCAAACCGTTCTGTGAAAGGTACCTCATTGAACATCATGCTCAAGTTTGCCGCGAATTTAGCCATGACGAATTCCTTGTTTGTTCACTCAGTTTTTGGGTAACGAGTTGCAAGTTCTTGCACTTGCTCTTTATTTAATGTCGTAAAGCCGTGTGGCAATAAGGTTAAATAGAGCCGTGCGGTATCTTCCAATTCCTCTGCGTTGAAAAAAGCTTGCCGTAAAGTTTTGCCGCCGACAACAGGTCCGTGGTTTGAGAGAAGAATTGCGTTGTGTTTTGCGGCCAGCTTCGCAATTTCTTCACCGATTCTTTCATCTCCTGGTGGCAGATATTTGACCAGAGGCAGTTTTCCGACCCGCATTACATAGTAGGGCGTAATGGGGGGTAGACAGTTACTTTTGTCCAGATTGGGTAGGCAGGAAAGGGCAGTTAACCAAGGGGAATGTAGATGGACCACCGCATGGCATTCGGGACGGTTGCGGTACATTGCCAAATGCATGGAAACTTCTTTTGTGGGTTTGTCACCGGATAGCCAATTACCTTCTGCATCTAGTTTACTCAGGCGATTAGCTTGCAAGTCACCAAAACTGGAGTTGGTCGGTGTGATGATAATCGTGCCATCTTCCAGTTTGGCGCTGATGTTACCTGCACCGCCACTGCTATAACCCCGGTAGAACATTGAACGAGCCCATTCGACTAACTCTAACCTTAGTGCTTGTTCACTCATGAAACATCTCCTGTACATGCAGGAAGAAATCGATGTTGCCGAAGTTACCTGATTTCAATGCCAGCCAATAATTGTGTTGTCGATCGTGTACCCAAGGTACGCCGGGAGCAATGGGTGCGCCGATACTGAATTGTTGGATGTCCAGACTTTGTACTATCTTACCGGCAGTCTCGCCGCCTGCGACAATAAAGGTATTGAATCCTAGCTGACACAGGCTTTTTACAACGCTGGCGAAGGTGTTTTCTATTGCTTCACTGGCAGTAGTTGCACCATATTGTTGCTGGATTTTCTGTAATGTTTCTGGCGGGTGAGTCGCGTATAGCATCGGTGCCAGATAGTTTTCGGATTGCTGAATAACCCACGCAACCAGCTTTTCGGCATATTGTGGATCATTGATGCATGAATCAATATTCAGGGATTTAGTTGGGGCCAATTTCTGATATAGAGCAACTTGTTTGTTGGTCATGACGGAACAACTGCCAGAAAGGACCACGGTGCGTCTATTCTCGGCGGGTGGGGTTGCCCCTTCTTGTTGGTATGGCATCAATGGCTTACCGGTGTCTGTGCTGGCAAGGGCAGCGCCAAGACCAGAACCACCAGTGATTAATTTCAGCTCTGATGCCGCTTTGGCAATAGGCAGTAGGTCATTCATGGTGAGGGTATCTGTTATTGCGTAGCGTATGTTTTGTTGTTGTAAATGATTTAGCCTCACGCGGATTGCCTGCTCGCCTTGGTGTACACATGCCAGATCCACCAGATCTGCTTTCCCTTGAGCTTGTTGTTCTATTAGGCGCAGTAGATTGGCATCTGTCATTGGTGTCACCGGATGGTGCTGCATACCACTTTCATTAAGTAGTTGACCGTTGACAAATAGATGCCCATGTACAACTGTTCGCCCGTTAACGGGAAGGGCAGGGGAGATTAGCGTGATGTCTGTTTGTAGTTCATCCATCAGGGCATCAGTGACCGGCCCGATATTGCCTTTGCTGGTAGAATCAAAAGTTGAGCAGTATTTGAAGAATATTTGTTGACAACCTGTTTTCTGACGTAACCAGCGGCAGGATTTCACCGCGTTATTCACGGCTTCGTCTATCGGGCAGGAACGGCTTTTCAGGCTGATAACGATAGCATCAATATCCGGTGGAATAGAGGTATTTTCATCAGGTGTATCTAATAGCTGGACAACTCGCCAACCACTTTGTGCCATAAAACCGGCGATATCGGTTGCGCCGGTAAAGTCATCAGCGATAACGCCCAATTTAATGGTCATTATTTTTTCTCCGGCAAAGTGATACCTTTAAATGTTTTGATAACCGCGCTGTCATCCCATTGGCCGAAACCTTCATTACTGGCAGCGAGGAACATTTGATGTGCAGTGGCTGATAATGGTAATGGGAATTTCAGATCCTTACCTGTTTCTAAGACTAATCCCAGATCTTTGACAAAAATGTCTACGGAGGATTTGGCAGTGTAATCCCCAGCCAGAATATGGGGAACGCGGTTTTCAAACATCCAAGAGTTACCCGCCGCATGGGTTACAATGTCGTACATCAGTTCCAAGGAAATGCCGGCTTTGGCCGCCAATGCCATACTTTCAGCTGCGGCAGCAATATGTATACCGGCAAGTAATTGATGGATTGTTTTGACGGTAGAGCCTTGACCAATTTCATTTCCAACATAGTAGAGACGTTCGGTGGTGGCAGCAAATACGGGTTTTAGTTGTTCAAATAATGCGAGTTCACCGGAAGCCATAACGGTGAGTTGGCCTTGTTCAGCTTTTAGTGCGCCACCTGAAATAGGTGCGTCCAGCATGTTTAGATTGTATTGGCTAAGACGATGGGCAAAATTTTTAGCCTGTTCTGCGGCAACGGTACTGTGAAGCACAATGATCGTACCGGCTCTTAACTGGTTGACTAACGGTGTTTCGCCTTCAAACAGTATGCTTTCTATTTGAGCACCATTGACGACAACAAGTAAGATAGCATCCAGCTCTGATGCCCAATTTGCGGCGTTGTTTGTCGCCACTTTAGCGCCTGCTTGTAGTAGTTGGTCACAGGCTTTTTGGTTTAAATCAAATCCATATATGGAAATACCCGCGCGTATTAACGCGCGGGCAATTCCCATACCCATAGCCCCCAATCCTATAATTCCTATTTTTTGTGTTGATTGGTTCATGATGGTTCCCTGGTGTTGTTGTTATAATTTGTTATTCTTTTATAATTATTTCACACATCATTTCACAAATATACGATGGTTATCACATTCGAAAGCTCGCTGCTTGAAGGTGGTTTTTGTTTTAATTATTTGATTTATATGGTTTATTGTTGATTTTTGCAAAATGTTAAGCTTCACATAAAGATGTGATTAAGAAATATGATCGTGGGTACATTAAGGTTGGGGGAGCGCATGTTTCGTTGAGTACTTTTAAAGGTGCTAATAGCCAATTCAGAAATGTGCAGACTCAGATTAGGTTTAGGGGATGGAGAGTATAAGAAATCAATCCGGTTGCCACTTCTAAGAGAAAATTTATCGGATTGAGAATTTGAGGTCTTGCTTTAATGTCTGGAGGCTTGAAGAATATTTATGGTGGTGGGGGAAGGATTCGAACCTTCGAAGTCTGTGACGGCAGATTTACAGTCTGCTCCCTTTGGCCGCTCGGGAACCCCACCAGATTTTGAAATGTATCACTGTTGATTACAGCGGGCGGAATCATATCAAATGAGCCGCCGCTGTAAAGCATATATTTAAAAATAAGTTACCGTATGCTGTTTTTTTATCCTTATTGATCCCGTTGTGAGCAAATGAGCGGCCTGTTTGTTGGTTGCCCCAACTAATTCAGCTTTAAAGAATTACAGTACGGTTGCCGTAAACAAAAACCCGCTGAGCAAGAACCCAATATAAAGCATGGCTCAGAACATTTTTTTCAACATCCCGGCCCGCTCTCATCATATCTTCAGCCGTGTATGTGTGGTCTATGTTAATGACATTCTGAGTAATAATTGGACCTTCATCCAGATTATCATTCACATAATGCGCTGTTGCTCCGATGATTTTTACCCCTCTTTCATAAGCTTGATGATAAGGACGTGCCCCGATAAATGCCGGTAAAAAGGAGTGGTGGATGTTAATAATCTGATTTGGATAATGCTGGACAAATTCTGGTGTCAGTACTCGCATGTATTTAGCTAATACCACGTAGTCAGGTTTGTATTGGTTAATTTGTGCAATCAGTTTTTCATCGTGTTGTTCACGAGTTAAACCCTCGTGACTGATTAAATGGAAAGGAATGCCAAATTGTTCAACCAACGATTGTAATATTGCATGGTTGCCGATAACCGCCGCAATTTCAACATCAAGCCCGTCATAAGCGCTTTTCATGAGCAAATCCCCAAGACAATGCGCTTCTTTTGTCACCATAATGACAATACGCCGACGCCCCGCGCTATTTAATTCCCGTTGAGAACCCACCGGCAGTGCATCATCTAAATCAGCAAGAAATGTCTCATCATTGAAAATGCCTTCAAGCTCTGTACGCATAAAAAAGCGGCCAGTACGATGATCGACGAATTCATTATTCTGAACTATATTCAGTTGGTGTTTGTAGCAAATATTAGTAATTTTGGCGATCAGTCCTTTGGCATCAGGGCAAATAGTGCGTAAAATTTTCTTTTGTATATGTTGGTGCGGCATGAATGGGATTATCCTTAAATATTTTGCGTTTTCTGTTTATGGGTCTTAACCACAACATTTTTTGTATTTTTTACCCGAACCACATGGGCAGGGGCTATTACGGCCAATTTGAGGCTTTACACCATCAATAGGTTTTACTCCATCAATATAGTACCAACGCTGGTCTATACGAAGAAAACGTGAACGCTCATGAATAAGTTGCTTATCTTGGGATTTCTGATCAAGAAAGCAAGCTGAAAATTCAACATAGGCTTCGTTATCATTTTTGCCTTTTTCAGTGGTAATGACATGTAGTCCGAGCCACTGGGTAACAATAAAACTCTGCTCTATGTCTAAACGCCACTTTTCAGCCTGGCAGTTAGGATGCCAACTGGTAATTAGATAATCGACGTTGTGCTTTACATAGGCACTGTATCGGGAACGCATCAGTGATTCAGCAGTTTGGGCAAATTTTATGTTTTGGAGATAAGGGGAACAGCAATCCGCAAAATCTATTCCACTACCACAAGGACATAGCTCTGTCAAAATAACTCCAATTGTAAAGGGTGAAATACCATTTTTATGGGTTTTCTATTGCAAAGAAACGTAAGAGAACAAATGATAGTCACTTAATTGAACTAATATGAGTGATAGTACCTAAGAAAAGGTGAAGGTCGCAATATTAAGGTAAGGGAGCGTATTTATGGAAAAGGCATTGGCAGGCAAAAAAATTCTGATTGTGGAGGATGAACCTGTTTTTTGTTCTTTGCTGGCAGGGTATTTGCGAACGTTGGGCGCTAAGGTATTAGTCGCATCTAATGGCGCTGTCGCACTACAGGTGCTAGGACGCGAAGCTCATGTTGAACTTATTTTATGTGATTTAGATATGCCGGTCATGAATGGCATTGAATTTATTGCGAAATTGACGAATGAGGGTATTAGCATTCCAGTTATTATTATTTCAGCAACTAACAAGATGGCCGAAATTGATGAAGTGCTTCGTTTGGGTGCAAAAGATGTTTTATTAAAACCAGTGTCAGATCTTAATGAGATAAAAAAATCGGTGTTGGCCTATTTACATCCTACGGTCTTTATGTCTGGTGCGATTGAACAGAATAACTTGAATAAAGATTGGTTAACCCTAAAGCATAATTCAGATGAAGCATTAAATATGCTTAAGCAGTTGCAACCCCCAGTTTCTCAAGTGATTGCCCACTGTAAAGTCAATTACCGAAAATTAAATATGATTGATAATCCAGGATTAATTCTCGATATGGCGGCGTTATCTGACAATGAATTAGCTTTTTATTGTCTAGATATTAGCCGTTCAAAAGAGTATGGCGTGATTTCAGCATTATTACTTAGAGTCATATTTAATAGTTTGTTACAAGAGCATATCATCCACCATTCCCGACGTTTACCCAATATGGCAGGTATTCTAAATAGAATTAATAAGTTACTGGAAGGTGCAGGGTTACAAGGGCAATTTCCATTGCTGCTTGGGTATTATCATACAATCAATAAAACGGTTCTGCTCACTTCTGCGGGGTTACATGCCAGTATTAAGTCGGGTAATCGCCAAATCCAATTAGACAGTGGTGTTCCTCTTGGGACATTGAGAACGATTTGTTCGAACCAAGTTTGTTCTCATAGCGCTGAATGGCAATGTCGGATTTGGAATACAAATAGTCAAATAAATCTGATGCTTTCTTCAATGTATTCTGAGTGAATATTACCAAGGTGGAATGTTGTTTAAAATGGATTTTAAACATCAAGTCACGGTAATGTAATTAAGCAGAATGGTGATGTTTATCGAAGAGAATTAGCTGGTATACTCCGCCTATTATGCTTGGAAGTCTATCTAATCAGGCTATTTTATTTGCCGCTCTTTAGTACAAAGAGCGGATTTAGTACTGCTCAGATAAAAGTGATAACTTTTTGAGTGGTCAGAAGGGTGAACTGAACGAAGCAGTGAACTTTTGTATGCCTTGGTTCCTGTGTGCTGTTCGTGTGCGCGGTTTATTGACACAAAATAATCAGTAATAGTGATGCCTTATTAAAGAATTGGCACTGATTTTGAGTTGAAGACAGATTTGTTTTAGCCAAAAAACATCGGGAGAAAGGTTAATGCCATCAGTAGAAAAACGATCAGTAGACAAACTATCAGTAGGAAAAATAGTAAAGAAAGCTGTTATTCCAGTCGCGGGCTTGGGAACGAGGATGTTACCTGCTACGAAAGCAATTCCTAAAGAGATGTTACCTTTAGTAGATAAACCTCTTATTCAGTATGTTGTTAATGAATGTATTGCCGCTGGCATTAATGAAATTATCTTGGTAACTCATTCATCAAAAAATTCAATTGAAAACCATTTTGATACCAGTTTTGAGTTAGAAGCTATCCTTGAGAAAAGGGTGAAGCGTCAGTTATTGGACGAAGTTCAATCTATTTGTCCAAGTCATGTCACTATTATGCAAACTCGTCAGGGAATTGCTAAAGGATTAGGACATGCGGTGTTATGTGCCAAGCCTTTAATCGGTGAGGAACCTTTTGCTGTGATACTGCCTGATGTGATTCTTGATGAATACAGTACAGATCTGACTAGATATAATCTGAGCGAAATGTTGGTTCGGTATAATGAAACGGGTGCTAGTCAAATATTAGTAGAACCTGTACCTCATGAAGAAGTTTCTAGTTATGGTATTGTCGATTGTCAGGGAGAAAATCTTCAACCCGGTGACAGCAAACTCATTAAGCGCGTAGTTGAAAAACCTCAACCTAAAGAAGCACCATCAAATCTTTCCATTGTTGGCCGTTATGTGTTGTCCGAGAAAATTTGGTCATTATTAGCAAAAACAGCGCCAGGTGCCGGTGATGAAATTCAACTCACTGATGCAATCGCTATGTTAATAGAAAGGGAGCCTGTGGAAGCCTATCATTTGCAGGGTGTAAGCCATGATTGCGGTAATAAGCTTGGTTATATGCAGGCATTTGTCCGGTATGGTATGAAACATCATACTTTAGGCAAAGAGTTTACTGATTGGTTAGTGGCTTTGCAGGATCAAGCTAAAGAATAATCTTGTGGAAATTTTTAGGTATCATATGAAAGTTACAGTATTTGGTATTGGCTATGTTGGCCTGGTTCAGGCTACGGTTTTAGCTGAAGTAGGGCATGATGTCCTTTGCATTGATGTAGATGAAAATAAAGTTGAGAACCTGAAAAATGGTCAAGTCCCCATTTTTGAGCCTGGTTTAGCGCCACTGGTTAAGAAGAATTATGAAGAAGGCCGTCTGAATTTTAGTACGGATGCAAAGGCCGGTGTTGCACACGGTAAATTGCAATTTATTGCTGTCGGTACTCCTCCTGATGAAGATGGTTCAGCGGATTTGAAGTATGTGACAGCGGTTGCTCGTACTATTGCGGAACATATGGATAGCTATAAAGTTATTATTGATAAATCTACGGTTCCTGTTGGTACCGCAGATAAAGTTAATGCGGTTGTCAATGAGACTCTGCGTAAACGCAATATTGATATCCCATTTGATGTGGTTTCTAACCCGGAGTTTCTCAAAGAAGGGGCCGCTGTTGCAGATTGTATGCGCCCTGAGCGGATTATTATTGGGTGTGACAACGACAGAGTCGTTGACCTGATACGTGAGTTGTATGAGCCATTTAACCGTAATCATGATCGTATGATTGTGATGGATATCCGCAGTGCAGAACTGACTAAATATGCCGCGAACTGTATGTTGGCAACGAAAATCAGTTTTATGAATGAGATATCTAATTTAGCTGAGATGCTTGGCGCTGATATTGAGCATGTTCGTCAAGGAATTGGTTCTGATTCCCGTATTGGCTATCATTTTATCTATCCGGGCTGTGGTTATGGTGGCTCATGTTTCCCGAAAGATGTGCAGGCGTTAATTCGTACCGCAGAGCAAATTGGTTATCAGCCTAAAATTCTTCGTGCTGTGGAGCAAGTGAATGAACTGCAAAAGCATAAATTACCTTCTTTTGTAACGCGCCATTTCGGTGAAGATTTATCCGGTAAGACATTTTCTGTCTGGGGATTATCGTTCAAACCGAATACCGATGATATGCGTGAAGCATCAAGCCGTGTTTTGATGGAAGCATTATGGCAGGCCGGAGCCAAAATACAGGCTTATGATCCTGAGGCGATGCAGGAAGCTCAGCGTATTTATGGTCAGCGTGATGATTTATTATTGATGGGAACTAAAGAAGCAGCGCTTAAGGGAGCCGATGCCTTGATCATTTGTACTGAATGGCAAAGTTTTCGTGCGCCAGATTTTGATGTAATCAAAGAGTCTCTCAAAACGCCGGTTATCTTTGATGGCCGGAATCTCTATGATCCTGAACGCCTGCAATCCCGAGGTTTTACTTATTATGGGATTGGTCGTGGTGCATCCATTAATCCGGTTATCTGAGTAATACAATGAAATTCTTAGTCACAGGTGCTGCTGGTTTTATTGGCTTTCATGTGAGCCAGAGATTATTGCAAATGGGGCATGAGGTTGTGGGTATCGACAACCTTAATGACTATTATGATGTGAGTCTCAAACAAGCACGGTTAGATCTATTATTTGATAAGTCAGGTTTTAAATTTGAAAAGCTAGATTTAGCTGACAGAATAGCCATTCCCGATCTTTTTTCGCGACACCAATTTCAGCGGGTTATCCATCTGGGGGCTCAGGCGGGTGTTCGCTATTCGTTGCAAAACCCAATGGCTTACATTGATTCGAATATAATAGGGCATATCAATATCCTGGAAGGTTGCCGTCACAATAATGTTGAGCATTTATTATATTCTTCTTCTAGTTCTGTTTATGGATTAAATAGAAAGCAACCGTTTTCTACAAATGATTCAGTTGATCATCCAGTTTCACTATATGCGGCAACGAAAAAATCAGATGAATTAATGTCTCACAGTTACTCTCATCTTTATCAGTTGCCAACGACAGGCTTGCGCTTCTTTACAGTATATGGCCCGTGGGGACGTCCTGATATGGCTTTATTTAAGTTCACCAAGGCCATGTTATCAGGGCAGCCTATTGATGTTTATAACCACGGTAATATGGTTAGAGATTTTACGTATATAGATGATATCGTTGAATCAATAATCAGATTGCAAGACATCATTCCCACACCAAATGAGAGCTGGGTGGTTGAAGATGGGCAAATATCTGCCAGCTCTGCCCCTTACTGTATTTATAATATTGGTAATGGTAAACCAACTAGACTAGGTGCTTTTATTGAAGCAATAGAAGAATCATTAGGCATTCTGGCTAAGAAAAATTTTATGCCCATGCAAGATGGTGATGTTCTGTCGACCTGTGCTGATTCAAGTGACATTTTTCAAAAAATAGGGTTTGCCCCAAATACATCTGTGAAGCAGGGTGTGAAGCAGTTTGTAGAGTGGTATTTGAGTTTCTATCATAAGTCTAAATAAGATAAGGAGCCGTTGGCTCCTTATCTATTGAATCAACGACAGTGACCAGAGAGAAGTAAATAGTTGTGTCTGTTTGATTATTAATTTATCTATGCATTGGCTAAGTGAGTAACTGGCCTTGCTTTACCATAAAGAAATGATACAAAAAACGGGCAACTCGACTAAATTCTTCTCAAGGATACTTATCTCGCTTATACGATAGACGTTAATTCTTTTGTCAGCTAAGTTGTTTTATAATAAAAACACCCTTCTATTTTAAAAGGGTGTTTTTAATTAAATTAACTTGAAAAACAATGACTTAGAGTAAGAAGCTTTCCAGCGTTCTTCCTTCTTCTTCAATTGCTTTTTTGATAACAGCAGGTGTACGTCCTTGGCCAGTCCAAGTTTTAGTTTCACCGTTTGTATCAACATATTGGTATTTAGCTGGACGTGCAGGACGTTTTGCTTTACCAGCAGATTTGCCGGCGCTCATTGTCTGAAGCAATTCGCTTGGATCAATTCCTTGGTCAAGAATCATTTTACGAACTTCTTCCAATTTACGTGTACGTTCCTCTAATTCAGCTTGTACCTGACTTTCTTCTTCACGACGTTCTTCAACAACGACGGTCAGTTTTTCAAGTATTTCATCTAAGAACTCAAGTGGGCATTCTCTTGCTTGGGCTCGTAAAGTACGGATGTTATTTAGGGTTTTTAAATCGCTCATTGTCCTGGTCTCAAATTATTAATGATGATTGCGGATGTGGATATAATAATAGAATGCTATTTTATTTTCTGCAATAGTCAATTTCTCATATTCCGATAAAATAGCTCTTTTTTTTAAACGTAATTTCTTTACAAAAGTTATATAGTGCTTTTTATACAGCTATTTTGATTGTCATTCCCCAATAACATGTTCAGGGTACCTTTAACAAAGAGGAGACATGATAATCTCTCTAATTTATAAACCAGGTATATACTAAATCGGTAAGTAATTTTAACTGTTTCTTATCATACCTGATAAACCAGGATAATACTAAGTTAAAAAAAACTTATGACTAATCCATGAGTTATCGCTGATTTACTGTTACCGTTTTCTGGAAGTAAATCACGCACATTATTAATTTGCATACGATATGCAACAAATCAGACTAGCTTTCATTTTTTAATTTAAACATGAACATTTGTCATTCAAATGCGCTTTATTACTCGGCTGGTGTGATGGTGGTCATGAATCATTAAGACATCACTAAGCTAAATATTTCGGTATATCAACCAGTGTAGCTTACTGAGATGGATAATCACAACTCAAGTTTATGGTAAACTCATCTGACTATTATGGCCTTATAAATTTTGTTAAGGGGCAGGGTTGATGGCTCAACTTTATTTTTATTACTCCGCAATGAATGCTGGAAAATCGACATCCTTGTTGCAATCCTCTTATAACTATAATGAAAGAGGGATGAAAACGCTGGTTTTTACCGCGGAAATTGACACCCGGTTTGAAAATGGAAAAGTCAATTCTCGGATTGGATTATCTTCTGATGCACTTCTATTTAGTCAACAGACAGATATTGGTGAGTTGATCAGAAATGAAAATAAGCAGGCAAAAGTGCATTGTGTGCTTATTGATGAGTGCCATTTTCTCACGAAAGCACAGATTGAACAGATATGTAAGGTGACCGACTACGATGATATTCCGGTTCTTTGTTATGGGCTGAGAACTGATTTCAGAGGCGAGCTTTTCAGTGGTAGCCAGTATCTTCTAGCGTGGGCTGATAAGTTAGTTGAATTAAAAACTATTTGCTATTGTGGACGCAAAGCGAACCGTGTATTACGTTTTGATAGCGAAGGCGCGGTCATTTATGATGGCGAACAAGTTGATATCGGTGGTAATGAAAAATATGTGTCTGTTTGCCGTAAGCACTATATGGATGCTATTAGTGAGGCGAGGAAAAACAGAAAAGACAGCGTGTAATGGATAGGCTTTCTGTGAAGCGGTCGGGTGCTCTGTTTGAGAGTTTGTATTAAGAATAGAGCAGCGGTAAGTTAAAGGGAGCTGATATCAGCTCCCTTAAGTGGTATTTAATCAGTTAATAAATTTGTTCTTATTGGCTTTTTTCTGTTGCAACGGTTTCTGTAAATTCTCGTCCATAGTATGAATCCAACAGCAATTGTTTCAGCTCAGAAATCAGCGGGTAGCGCGGATTAGCACCGGTACATTGGTCGTCGAAGGCATCTTCAGATAACTTATCAATTTTTGCCAAGAAGTCAGCTTCTTGAATGCCCGCTTCACGGATAGATGTCGGGATACCTAGCTCAGACTTGAGCTCTTTCAGCCAGGCTAACAGTTTTTCAATTTTTGTGACAGTATGGTCACCAGTAGCAGATAAACCGAGATGATCGGCAATTTCAGCGTAACGACGGCGGGCCTGTGGGCGATCATATTGACTGAATGCAGTCTGTTTGGTTGGGTTATCATTAGCGTTATAACGAATAACATTACAAATCAGCAATGCGTTAGCCAGGCCATGCGGGATATGGAACTCAGAACCCAGTTTATGCGCCATAGAGTGGCATACCCCCAAGAAGGCATTAGCAAATGCAATCCCTGCAATAGTTGCTGCATTATGAACCCGTTCACGGGCAACTGGGTTAGTGGCCCCTTCATGATAGCTGGTTGGGAGGAACTCTTTCAGTAGTTTTAGCGCTTGCAGTGCTTGTCCGTCAGAGTATTCGTTTGCTAAGACTGATACATAAGCTTCCAAAGCGTGAGTGATGGCATCTAATCCACCAAAAGCACAGAGTGATTTCGGCATATCCATGACTAGATTGGCATCAACGATAGCTATATTAGGCGTCAATTCATAATCAGCCAGTGGATATTTCTGACCGGTTGCATCATCAGTGACAACGGCAAATGGTGTCACTTCAGAACCGGTGCCGGAAGTTGTGGTAATGGCGACCATTTTCGCTTTAACCCCCATTTTGGGGAATCTATAGATGCGTTTACGGATATCCATAAACCGTAGAGCTAGCTCTTCGAAATGAGTTTCAGGGTGTTCATACATCACCCACATAATTTTGGCCGCATCCATTGGGGAACCTCCCCCCAGGGCAATAATGATGTCCGGTTTGAATGAGTGCATTTGTTCCGCACCCTTACGAACAGTGCTCAGGGTAGGGTCTGCTTCAACTTCAAAGAAAACTTCTGTTTCTATCCCATGGGATTTCAGCACATCAGTGACTTGATCAGCATAACCATGATTAAATAAGAAACGGTCTGTTACGATAAAAGCGCGTTTTGCACCGTCGGTTGCAACTTCTTCTAATGCCACAGGCAGGGAGCCGCGACGGAAGTAAATTGATTTCGGAAGTTTATGCCACAGCATATTTTCTGCTCTTTTCGCCACGGTTTTGGTATTGATGAGATGTTTTGGCCCGACATTTTCAGAGATGGAATTCCCTCCCCAAGAGCCGCAACCTAGTGTCAGAGAGGGAGCAAGCTTGAAGTTGTAGAGATCACCGATACCGCCCTGAGAAGCAGGAGTATTCACGAGAATACGAGCTGTTTTCATTTTATCGCCGAAATACTTGATTCGTGCCGCCTGATTGTCCTGATCGGTATACAAGCAGGAAGTGTGACCAATTCCGCCCATTTCAACCAATCTTTCTGCCTTTTCTACGGCATCTTCAAAGCTATTGCCACGATACATAGCGAGAAGTGGAGACAATTTTTCGTGGGCAAAGGGTTCTGCTTCATCAATCAAACTCACTTCTCCAATCAAGATCTTGGTCCTTTCAGGAACATTAATGCCTGCCATTTCGGCAATTTTTGTTGCAGATTGACCAACAATTTCCGCATTTAGACTCCCGTTTTTCAGAATGATATCTTGAACAGCTTTCAGTTCCTTGCCTTGTAACAGATAACCGCCATGAGTAAAGAAACGTTTACGCATCTGATCATAAACGGCATCCACCACGATAACGGATTGTTCTGAAGCGCAAATGACGCCGTTGTCAAAGGTTTTAGACATCAGAATAGATGCGACAGCACGTTTAATATCAGCTGATTCATCAATGACAACCGGGGTGTTACCGGCACCGACGCCGATTGCGGGCTTACCAGAGCTGTACGCCGCTTTTACCATACCTGGGCCACCGGTCGCCAGGATTAGATTGATGTCTTGGTGGTGCATCAATGCATTGGAAAGTTCAACGGAGGGTTCATCAATCCAGCCAATAATATCTTTTGGCGCACCAGCGGCAACCGCAGCGGATAGAACCAATTCTGCTGCTTTGGTTGTTGCTTTTTTGGCGCGTGGGTGGGGTGAGAGAATAATACCGTTACGGGTTTTTAGGCTGATGAGGGCCTTAAAAATAGCGGTAGATGTTGGGTTGGTGGTTGGCACGATACCGCAGATTAAGCCAATAGGCTCGGCGATAGTGATGGTGCCGAATATTTTGTCCTCAGACAAAATGCCGCAGGTTTTATCATCTTTATAAGCGTTATAGATATACTCGGAAGCAAAGTGATTTTTGATTACTTTGTCTTCGACAATGCCCATACCGGATTCTGCTACGGCTAATTTTGCTAAAGGGATACGTGCATCTGCCGCTGCAAGGGCCGCTGCGCGGAAGATTTTGTCAACTTGCTCCTGAGAAAAGTTAGCAAATTCACGTTGTGCTTTTTTTACCCTGGCAACGAGTTCGTTCAGTTCAGTAACATGAGTTACAGTCATAAAGAAGTACTCCTGGAAATATTAAAAATCTTTTAATATCAATGAATAAGTATTTTTTAAACTATTTAGCTTGGTGATTTTTTGGTAGCTAAAGGTTACCATTTGGTATTAAATATATATTGATCTTAATCACATAAATCCCCAAGCTGATTCCTTTCAGCTTGGGTCAGTGATAGTTATTATTGATTGGGTTTAAATAGCGTTAAGAAGTTGAATTTTTAATCTAATAAAAATATCGGGTTAACAACTTGTTATATAAGATATTTTAAATTAAAAAATACGTTGTGGTTGATGGAAAATAGAACTTCGCCAGTATAAGGTGAAGAAAAAATTAAGTTTTCCATGATTTTTGGGAGAGCAATCATGAGAATGTTTTTAACAACACAGCGTAATTCAATAGGGGTTCTTTGTGGGTGACTTACTGCTGGATCTGCCTGACTCGATACTACGTATGTTTGGCATTTCCATTGACTCTTTTCGTATTGCCGGTGGGATTTTGGTTGTGACCATCGCGATGTCGATGATTAACGGTAAACTTGGAGAGGACAAACAGGCATTAACGTTATCACCCGAATTATGGGACTGCTATTGATGTCTTTGGGAATTGAACTGATTGTGACAGGGATCAGAGCGCTATTCCCAGGGTTGCTTTGATATGATTTACGATAAAAGGTGTTAGTTTTCATTCTAGTGAAATTACAAATTATAATATTCTTATCATTTTTATTATAAAGCCTATTTCATAGGCTTTTCTCCCTTCTTTTACCGGTACTTCCTGAATTTTATACAAATAACCTAATATTTTTCTAAATGATTCTTTCCTGTTAGTTCGATGTGTAACTGGTTGCTTCCACCACTGTTTTGTGATGAATGTAGGTTTTTAATTTGCATTGATTGCAATTTGTTAAAATTATGTTTATTTTCATCTTTGGTCTCGCTTTGTTTACTATTTTATTTAAGTTCTAAGTTAATAATGCTATATATATCAACTTGTTATAATGAACTTTGGGATGTTTTATCAATTAATGTAATAAGTCGTACTAAGTTGTTTGTAAGGATGATTTTTACAATATGAGAGCGATATTTTAACAATCGATATGATAAGTTGCCTTTAATATTTAATCCGTTACTTTGGGCTAAATAATGTGAAGATACCGGCCTTGATGGGATATGTGGAATGAACCGGTCCATCAAACTGGAGGTAAAAAATGAAGATTAAACAATTAAAATTACATAAGTTTATTTCCTGTATATTTTTATTATCAGCATTTCCTGTTACCGCCGTGTCTGCCGTTGAACTTCCAGATGGTGTGAAACTTGCGGATAAACAACAAATTATTATTAATAATGGCACCGAAGTTGCCTCGCTTGATCCACATAAAGTTGAAGGTGTACCAGAAAGCAATATTATTCTTAATCTCCTGGAAGGGTTAGTGAGGATGGGTTCTGAGGGAGAAGTTGTGCCAGGCGTTGCGACCCATTGGGAAAATCAGGATTACAAGGTATGGACTTTTTACCTGCGTGATAATGCTAAATGGAGTGATGGAACGCCCGTCACTGCCCACGATTTTGTCTATAGCTGGCAACGGTTATCTGACCCAAAAGTGGGTTCACCTTATGCCAGCTATCTTCAATATGCTTACGTTGAAAATATTAGTGATGTTCTAAAGGGTAAAAAATCGCCTGATCAGTTGGGCGTAAAAGCGCTGGATGATCATCGTTTACAGGTGACTCTGACGCATCCTGTGCCTTATTTCGTCAGTATGCTCAGTCATACGGCAATGAAACCCGTCAAAAAGGATGTGGTCGAAAAGTTAGGTAATAAATGGACGCTACCAGAAAACTATGTGGGTAATGGGGCGTATCTGTTAAAAGAGTGGGTGGTCAATGAGCGGATAGTGATCGAACGCAACCCGCAATATTGGAACAATGCAAAAACAGTTATTGATCAAGCGACGCTTTTACCCCTTCATTCCGAAACCAGTGATATAAACCGCTATCGTAGCGGAGAGATAAATATTACCAACAGCTCCATTCCGCCGAATCTGTATCAGAAAATGAAAAAAGAGCTCCCTGAACAGATTCGTGTCAGTCCTTATCTTTGTACGTTTTATTACGAAATTAACAATAAAAAACCGCCGTTTACTGATGTTAGAGTCCGCGAAGCCGTCAAATTAAGTCTCGACCGGGATATTATCGCTGGAAAAATTATGGGTCAGGGGCAAATACCGGCTTATGGTTTCACGCCAACATTTATCGGTGGTGGCGATTTCGCTAAGCCAGAATGGGCTAATTGGACACAAGAGCAACGCAATAAACGCGCCAAAGAATTGTTAGCCCAAGCCGGTTTCAATCAGGCGAATCCATTGAAGTTCACATTGTTGTACAACACCTCTGAGCAAAATAAACAACAGGCTATTGCTGCCGCTTCCATGTGGAAAAAGAATCTGGGAGCGGATGTGATTTTGCAGAATCAGGAATGGAAAACTTCTCTTGAAAGCCGCCATCAAGGGAATTATGAGGTGACCAGAGCGACCTGGTGTGCTGATTACAATGAACCTACCGCATTTTTAAACATGTTGTTGTCAGACAGCAGCAATAACACGACTTTTTATCAGAATAAAAATTTTGATAGCTATCTGGAACAGGCATTAATCGCTAAGGATGCTATTGAGCGTAAGAAATTATACCAACAAGCCGAGTTTCAATTGGATAAAGACTCGGTGCTGATTCCCGTTTATTACCGGGTGAGTGTACGGCTTGTTAGCCCATCAGTGGGAGGGTTTTCAGGGAAAGACCCATTGGATTATATGGATATTAAGCGACTGTATATGATAAAAAATTAGACAGTAGCTTTATTCAAAAGAGTTACTAGACCCTGCAAACAAAATCGTTCCTTTTGTATGCAGGTGGTAATCCACCCTTTATTTCTGGGCCGTCGGCTGATAACAAATCTGACGGTATAAAATTGGAGTAGAAAAAGATGATAAACACAACGAAAAAGAGACTACTTACTGTCAGCATCAGCGCTGCACTGAGTATGGTAATGGCGAGTCAGGTCTTTGCTGCAAAAGTGCCTGATGGTGTTCAATTAGCTGATAAACAGGTTTTAGTCCGTAATAACGGCTCTGAACCGCAATCGTTAGACCCGCATAAGATTGAAGGAGTGCCAGAATCACATTTGGCACGCGATCTGTTTGAAGGTGTTGTCATCGTTGGTCCGAATGGCGAAATTTTGCCAGGTTCTGCGACCAGTTGGGAAAATAAAGACTTTACCGTCTGGACATTCCATATGCGTAAAGATGCTAAGTGGTCTAATGGTGATCCTGTCACGGCTCATGATTTTGTTTACAGTTGGCAACGTCTGGCCGATCCTAATACTGCTTCTCCCTATGAAAGTTACCTCCAGTATGCCCATATCACCAATATTGATGACATCATCAGTGGTAAAAAGAAACCAGATACTTTGGGAGTAAAGGCGCTGGATGACTATACATTGCAGCTTACATTGAGCGAAGCGGTTCCTTATCTGCCAAGACTTTTAGCCCACTCTTCAATGTCACCGGTGCATAAAGCCACGGTAGAAAAATATGGCGAAAAATGGACTCAGCCACAGAGTTTTGTCGGTAATGGGGCTTATAAACTGAAAAATTGGGTAGTTAACGAACGTATTGTGATGGAACGCAGTCCGACATACTGGGATAACAAGAATACCGTTATTGATCAGGTTACTTTCTTGCCAATTTCGTCAGAGGTCACGGATGTCAACCGCTATCGCAGTGGTGAAATTGATATGAGTCATACTAATTTACCGATTGAGCTATTCCAGAAACTGAAAAAAGAGATCCCGAACGAGCTGCACATTAACCCACAATTATGTACTTATTATTACGAAATTAATAACGAAAAACCCCCATTTAATGATCCCCGCGTTCGTACCGCACTGAAACTGTCTATGGACCGCGACATTGTGACCAATAAAGTAAAAGCACAGGGTGATATCCCGGCTTCTGGTTATACACCGCCGGTCACAGATGGTATGAAAGAGATGAAACCAGTGTGGTTTACTGGTTGGAGTCAGGAACAACGCAATCAGGAAGCCAAAAAATTACTGGCTGAAGCCGGTTATACTAAAGACAATCCACTGAAGTTTAACCTGCTTTATAACACCTCTGATCTACATAAAAAAATTGCAATCGCCGTAGCTTCAATCTGGAAGAAAAATTTGGGTGTTGATGTTCGTTTAGAAAACCAAGAGTGGAAAACTTTCCTTGATACTCGACATCAAGGGAATTATGACGTAGCCCGTGCTGGCTGGTGTGCCGATTACAACGAACCTTCTTCATTCCTGAATTCAATGCTTTCTTATAGTAGTAATAACACGGCTCATTATAAGAGTGATGAGTTTGATAAGCTGATGAAACAATCTCTGAAAGTGGCAACAGATGATGAACGTGCTGCTGTTTACCAGCAAGCAGAAGCGCAGTTAGATAAAGATTCGGCTATTGTCCCTCTCTATTACTATGTAAATACCCGGTTAGTGAAGCCCTATGTTGGTGGCTATACAGGAAAAGATCCTTTGGATAATTTACACACCAAAGATTTTTATATTATCAAACAATAATCGTTGTAAAGCAGCCCGGAAAGGGCTGCTTTAGTGTCAAATTATTTTAAGGCCAGGGTTAAGGGCCAATACATAGGAACGGGCAATGCTTAAGTTTATTCTACGCCGTTGTTTAGAGGCTATCCCGACACTTTTTATTCTTATCACTATTTCGTTTTTCATGATGCGGTTGGCACCAGGTAGCCCATTTACCGGTGAGCGGAAATTGCCACCAGAAGTGATGGCAAACATTGAAGCGAAATATCATTTGAATGACCCAATTTATAAACAATATTTTGATTACTTAATTCAACTCACTAAAGGAGATTTTGGGCCTTCGTTTAAATATAAGGACTACACCGTTAATGATCTGGTCGCCGTGGCATTTCCGGTATCTGCCAGGTTAGGTGCTGCGGCATTTATTATGGCAGTTGTGTTGGGGGTCAGCGCCGGGGTTATTGCCGCACTTAATCAAAATACCAAATGGGATTATACGGTTATGGGGTTCGCCATGACGGGGGTTGTTATCCCGGGGTTTGTCGTAGCGCCGTTACTGGTGCTGGGGTTCGCTATTCATCTTAAATGGTTGCCGGGAGGCGGCTGGAATGGCGGTGCGCCTAAATATATGATTTTACCGATGGTAGCACTCTCTTTGGCCTATATCGCTAGTATCTCCCGTATTACCCGTAGTTCGATGATAGAAGTGTTGCACTCTAACTTTATTCGTACTGCGCGAGCCAAAGGGTTGCCATTGCGCATCATTATTTTCCGTCATGCTTTAAAGCCCGCATTGTTGCCGGTTATCTCTTATATGGGGCCTGCTTTTGTCGGCATTATTACTGGTTCGATGGTGATTGAAACGATCTTTGGGTTGCCGGGAATAGGGCAGTTGTTTGTTAATGGCGCATTAAACCGTGACTATTCGTTAGTGTTAAGTCTGACTATTTTAGTTGGTAGTTTGACTATTCTGTTCAATGCGATTGTTGATGTGTTGTACGCGGTTATCGATCCGAAGATTCGTTATTAAGATTGGAGCACGCAATGATAGTTAATAAACAAAACAGCGAAGCTTTGGAAAATTTCTCTGAGCAATTAGAAATTGAAGGCCGTAGTTTGTGGCAGGATGCACGGCGTCGTTTTATTCACAATCGGGCAGCGATTGCCAGTTTGTGCCTGTTATCTTTGATTACCTTGTTTGTGATCCTGGCGCCGATGTTAGCTCAATTCACCTATGACGATACTGATTGGGCCATGATGTCGATGCCGCCTGATTCTGAATCAGGTCACTATTTTGGTACCGATTCTTCCGGTCGTGATTTGCTGGTGCGTGTTGCCATTGGAGGGCGTATTTCATTGATGGTTGGGGTGTCTGCTGCTTTGATTGCGGTAGTCGTCGGAACCTTATATGGATCATTATCCGGCTATCTGGGGGGAAAAATAGATTCAGTCATGATGCGTCTGCTGGAAATTTTGAATTCATTTCCATTTATGTTCTTTGTGATCCTGCTGGTGACCTTCTTCGGACAGAATATTTTTCTGATATTTGTCGCTATCGGCATGGTGTCATGGTTGGATATGGCGCGTATTGTCCGAGGTCAGACACTGAGCTTGAAACGTAAGGAGTTTATTGAAGCGGCGTTGGTGTGTGGTGTGCCAACCCGTCATATTGTGCTGCGCCATATTGTTCCTAATGTATTGGGAGTGGTGGTGGTTTATGCATCTTTATTAGTGCCAAGCATGATTTTGTTTGAATCATTTCTTAGCTTTCTGGGATTGGGAACTCAAGAGCCGTTAAGCAGTTGGGGCGCATTGTTAAGTGATGGTGCGAATTCGATGGAAGTTTCCCCGTGGTTGCTGATGTTTCCTGCCGGTTTTCTGGTGGTGACACTGTTTTGTTTTAACTTTATCGGCGATGGCTTGCGTGATGCCCTCGATCCGAAAGATCGTTAAGGAGGTAACATGGACAGCGTTAAAAACCAGAAAAGTTCTGAGCCGTTGTTAATTGTTAAAGAGTTGGACGTGACTTTTAGTACCCCGGATGGGGATGTTACCGCAGTGAACAAGCTGAATTTTGATTTACGAGCGGGGGAAACACTAGGAATTGTGGGTGAATCTGGTTCTGGAAAATCACAAACCGCTTTTGCTTTGATGGGGCTACTGGCCAGAAATGGCAAAATTGGCGGTTCCGCTATTTTTAATGGCAGGGAAATTCTTAACCTTGAAGAGAAAGCGCTTAATCGCATGAGAGCGGAAGAGATATCAATGATATTTCAGGACCCAATGACATCTCTCAATCCCTATATGCGTATCGGCGATCAACTGACAGAAGTATTGATGTTGCATAAGCATATGAGTAAAAGTGAGGCATACCTTGAATCGATACGGATGCTGGATGCCGTCAAAATGCCAGAAGCACTTAAGCGAATGCGGATGTATCCTCATGAATTTTCTGGTGGGATGCGTCAGCGTGTGATGATCGCAATGGCGTTGTTATGCCGACCAAAATTGTTGATTGCTGACGAACCGACAACCGCACTTGATGTCACGGTTCAGGCTCAGATTATGACTTTACTGAATGAGCTGAAACGGGAATTTAATACTGCAATTATTATGATTACTCACGATTTAGGGGTGGTTGCTGGTATTTGTGACAAAGTGTTGGTGATGTATGCGGGGAGAACGATGGAATATGGTTCGGCCCGTGAAGTATTTTATCAACCAACCCATCCTTATTCTATTGGCCTGCTTAATGCTGTTCCGCGTCTTGATGGTGATGAAGTATCATTGACGACCATTCCCGGAAATCCACCTAACTTATTACGGTTGCCGAAAGGGTGTCCGTTCCAGCCACGCTGCCAGTTTTCAGTAGACCGTTGTGTAAATTGTGAACCAAGGTTAGAGACATTTGGCAACGGGCGTTTGCGAGCTTGTTTTAAAGCACCGGGGGAATTGGTATGAGTCCGATTGAAGAAAGACGTGTGCTGCTGGAAGTAGCAGATCTGAAAGTTCACTTTGATATTAAAGATGGTAAACAATGGTTCTGGCAACCAACAAAAACTTTGAAAGCGGTTGATGGCGTTACATTAAGGTTATACGAAGGGGAAACCCTTGGTGTGGTTGGTGAGTCCGGTTGCGGTAAGTCGACTTTTGCTCGTGCAATTATCGGATTGGTTAAGTCTTCCGGTGGTTCAGTAACTTGGTTGGGAAGAAGCCTGCTGGATATGGATGATAAACAGTGGCGGGATATTCGTAGTGATATCCAGATGATATTCCAGGACCCATTAGCATCCTTAAACCCGCGAATGACGATTGGCGATATTATCGCTGAGCCACTGCGCACTTATCATCCGAAGATGAAAGGGCTGGAAATTAAAGAGCGGGTAAAAGCCATGATGATGAAAGTTGGGTTATTACCGAATTTGATTAACCGTTATCCGCACGAATTCTCTGGTGGTCAATGTCAGCGTATTGGAATTGCTCGTGCACTTATCCTTGAGCCTAAATTGGTGATTTGTGATGAGCCGGTATCCGCGCTTGATGTATCCATTCAGGCTCAGGTAGTTAACTTGTTGCAAAAATTACAACGGGAAATGGGGCTGTCGCTGATTTTTATCGCCCATGATCTGGCGGTGGTTAAACACATATCTGACCGTGTATTGGTGATGTACCTTGGGCATGCGGTGGAGTTGGGGACTTATGATGAGGTTTACCATAATCCACAACATCCTTATACCAAGGCGTTGATGTCAGCCGTGCCAGTGCCTGATCCAGATAAGGAACGAAATAAACACATTGAATTGCTGGAAGGTGAATTACCGTCACCTATCAACCCGCCTTCAGGATGTGTTTTCCGTACTCGTTGCCCAATGGCAGATCCTGAATGTGCTAAAACTCGGCCATTGATGGAGGGGAGTTTCCGCCATGCCGTGTCTTGTTTGAAGGTTGATCCATTGTAGTTAAGATTGATTGTAGTTAAGATTGATCGATTGTCGTTAAGGTTAATCAATTGTAGTTATTGAGGAACTTTGTAAGACATTCAATGTGAGAGTTACTTTTGGGATTTTATATCAGGATTCAGACCTGCATTAAAACGGGTAGCTCTCACTTTTTGCGGAAAAAAGAGCAGATCAAAATAACTGACTTTAATTTTTCACTCTTTCCACAAAATATGGTAAATCAGGTGAGATTTTTCCCGGCAAATGAGGATACGGGCAAAAACATCGTTGATCTCAGCATCTTCAGATTCTGCTAGCCCGATAATGACTTCGGCAAAAAAATCGGGGTTTGGATTGAAATCCACGTGTTCAAGCCACTCATCAGAAAGGGGCAGTAATTCTGCGCCGCCACGTATTTCGAATTGCAAGCTAAATAGCAGAATATCAGCGGGATCAAGGTTGAACGAAGCCAGTTCAAGAAAGATGTCATAGGCTTTCTCAAGGGTTTCATCTTCTGTCATTCGATTATTGAGATCTAAATCCATAGTTTGTGAGGATCTGTTGTCCATATTGATTTATTTGTGGGTCGTGATGAAGAATTAAAACATGATGAAGTCTTGATTGATACCCCCGTCTTGTAAAGACGAGGGTATTGATCACAGTAGTGGACTAAAAAAGTAACAAATACGCTCAATAATCCGATGCCACAAAGGGCGTTGTTCCCACTCATTGATTTCCAGCAATGTGGAATGGGCGATATAATCGTATTGCACCAGCGTCAGATCATGACCAAAGTTTTCATCATCAATAACCACGGTAATTTCGAAATTTAGCCACAGGCTACGCATATCAAGATTAACGGAACCCACCATACTGAGTTGACCATCAACTAAAACGCTTTTGGTATGTAGCAATCCATCTTCAAACTGGTAAATCTTAACACCGGCGTTTAATAGTTCAGCAAAAAATGCCCGGCTTGCCCAACGAATTAAGAAGAAATTGTTTCTGCGTGGAACGATAACAATAACTTCAACCCCTCGTAAGGCTGCGGTGCAAATAGCATTTGTCAGGTCATCACTGGGAACAAAATAAGGGGTAGTTAAAATCAGTTGCTTACGAGCAGAGAAAATAGCCGTCATTAAAGATTGTTGAATCAATTCCTCAGGGAATCCGGGGCCGGATGCAATAATCTGAGTTGTGTGTCCGCTGGCCTGTTCAAATGGCATGATATTGTTATCTGGTGATGGCGGAAAGATACGCTGACCTGTTTCCATTTCCCAGTCACAAGCGTAAATAACCCCCATAGTCGTGGTAACCGGCCCTTCCATTCGCACCATGATGTCGATCCATTGCCCAACGCCGGCATCTTGTTTAAAGAAGCGTGGATCGACCATATTCATACTGCCGGCATAAGAGATATAATTATCTATCAAGATAATTTTACGATGCTGGCGCAGATCCATACGGCGTAGAAATAAACGGAATATATTGACTCGCAAAGCTTCAACAAATTCAATTCCCGCCTTGCGCATGATATCCGGGTATTGGCTACGGCAATATAACCAGCTACCGGCTGAATCCACCATAATACGGCATCTGACTCCTCGGTGTGCTGCGGCCATAAGAGCATCCGTCACTTGTTCAACCAAGCCGCCGGTTTGCCAGATGTAAAACACCATATCAATACTGTGTTTGGCATTCTCAATATCTTTGATAATGGTTTTTAGTGAATGGTCGTAGGTTGTCAGTAGTTGGATCTTGTTACCTTTAACACCGGCAAGCCCTTGCCGTCGTTCGCAAAGCTGGAATAGCGGTGTCGCGACTTCGCTATTTTCTGTAGCGAAGATATGACGAGATTTGCGCAATTCTTCAAGCCATACGGTTGTTGAAGGCCACATGGCTTTTGCTTGTTCAACTCTGCGTTTTCCCAAATGCAGCTCACCAAATGACAGGTAAGCGATGATTCCAACTAAGGGTAGGATATAAATAATCAGCAGCCAGGTCATGGCAGAAGTGACAGGCCGGCGTTTTATCAGAATGCGTAAGGTGATACTGGCAACAATCAGCCAATAAAAGAAAATAGCAAGCCAACTTAGGACGGAATAAAAGGTTGTCATATTAGGCAATCAATCCTGTTTTGTTCAGACATCTTTGGTGGCGTTTAACATGGTTTCCTCAAGACTCAAGCTATAAACGATCTAATTAACTTGGTGAATTTACCAAAAAATCGGCAAATATACTGCAAGCATCATACTTGATATTGGTCATTTCGCATTATTGATATAAAAAGTACTATCCAGATACGCCTTGGATATCTTTTTTAAAGGCTTATAATGAGCGTGATGTTTTTATAGGTAGGTTTTATGAAACGTAGTCGGAATGAAGTAGGGCGGTGGCGGATATTGCGCCAGAATTTCAACCGCCGTCGCCGTTGGCTGGAAGGGCAGTCAAGACGTAATTTGCGTATTTATTCACTACGTAAATTAGATGGTTATAAGCAGCGTCGAGCTTTATTGTTTGTTCAGCATGGCGAATGGATACATTGAAAAAATAATATTTTTGGCCTTATATTCACGCTCACCTACAATCTTTATTGAATATGATTGCTATTTGCATTTAAACTAGCAGTCATTCGAGGATTGACTATTATGCTGCTAATCAAGAATTCCCTTATGCGCTGGATACATTGGCCAATATTGTTGTCAGTTTGTTTACACGTTTCTGTTGCTGCCGCACTTTTTTGTTCTGCAATACAGGAAAAGCAGCCTGATGCTGCACTTATGTCTGTTGCTATGATTCAGTTAGCTGCCGAGGAAACTCCTGTTTCAGAGCCGGCAGCACCAGAACCTGAGTCAGAGCCAGAGGAGCCGGAACCTGTTCCAGAGCCGGTAATTCCAAAACCAGAGGTGAAGAAGCCGAAACCGGAAGTGAAGAAAAAGGTTGTTAAAAAGCAATCTGAACCCGTTGAAAAGAGGGCTGAACAACCGGAAAAGCCGTTGTTTAATCAGAATGCATTGGCTAACCGTACTGATAATAATCAGAATAAACCGGTGGTTAAACCGCAGAATGGGCCAAGAGCATTAAGTAAAGCGTTACCTGTCTACCCATCCAGAGCTTCAGCATTGGGCACCGAAGGTTATGTGAAAGTCAAATATGATATTGATGAAGACGGACGGGTAAAAAATATAGAAGTGATTGGCGCTAATCCACCCAATGTTTTTGAAAGGGAGGTGAAAAAAGCGATGAGAAAATGGCGCTTTGAAAAAATACCCGCGATGGGTTATATCACAACCGTCGAATTTAAAATTACGGGTATATCTCAATCCTGATTGTCGGGGAAATGCAAATAAAAAAGGAGCATTATTAACATGCTCCTTTTTCCATTAATGTTTATTCGCTGGTACTGCTAGCGAGTTGGAACTGGGTTTTACCTTCTGGTAACCGACGTGAGGTATTATCTTCATTAACCGCAACATAAGTGAATATCGCTTCGGTTGCACGATAGCGTTGACCGACAGGTTCAGAGGCGACTTTCTTCACCCAGACTTCGATGTTGATGGTAATCGAACTGTTACCGGTTTTGAGACAATGCGCATAGCAGCAGACGACATCACCAACGGCAACAGGTTTCAGGAAAGTAATACCATTTACTCTGACAGTGACAACACGGCCTTCCGCAATTTCTTTTGCCAGAATTGCACCACCAATATCCATTTGTGACATTAACCATCCACCAAAAATATCTCCATTGGCGTTGGTATCAGCGGGCATAGCCAGTGTGCGGAGGACTAACTCTCCGTTAGGTAATTGTTGTTGTGTCATTGAAAACTTTACTTTATTTGATGAAAAAACAATACCTGCCTACAGACGATAGCAGGCAGGTATCCATTTGAATAAGGTTACTTCTGTTCGCGTGGCAGGTGACGATAAATATATACTACACTGAGCACGGTGAAAACCAGAGTCAGGGCAGTCAGACCAAATACTTTAAAGTTAACCCAGACATCTTGTGGTAACCAGAATGCGACATAAATATTAGCCAGCGCACAGGCTGTAAAAAACAGCGCCCATGCCATATTGAGCTTATTCCAAACAAGATCGGGTAAAATTAACTCTTTTCCTAGCATTTTCTGAATGAGTGGTTTTTTCATAAACCACTGGCTGCCTAGCAAAGCTAATGCGAATAATGCATAGATTACAGTGACTTTCCATTTAATAAATAGATCACTATGGAAAGCTAAAGTTAACGTACCGAAAACAGCAACCATGATAAAAGTGATCAGGGAGGCTTTCTCTACTTTCCGGTAGATGGAATAAGTAATAGCGACAGCTAAACCGGTGGCGGCGATCAACGCCCCGGAAGCGTAGAAAATGTCATACATTTTGTATACGACAAAAAAGACGACTAGAGGTAGAAAGTCTAAAAGTTGTTTCATATTTGAACCTATTGTAATTCCGGCATTTGATTATCATCCGATAATGATGGACTGGCAGCAACAGTATGGTTTTATACCCGTTATCTTTCAAGTTGCCTCTTTGTTGGCTGCACTCGCTCACCCCGGTCACATAGTTACCTATGCTCCCGGGGATTCACTCCCTGGCCGTCGCGATGCATCTTGAAATCCATAGGCTATATCGTTCAATAAAAAAGGTTTTTATCGATCGGTTTCGCACAATTTTACCATAAAGAGCGGCGTAATTAACTTCCGGTTGTCAGTGAACATATAACGCAGCATTATAACGAAAACCCGTTGAAAAATAAGAGGGCATAAACCAGATGCAGTGGAAAAAACTACAGCGTTGGATGCCAGGGTTGGGTAATTTTTCTCATTATCGCAAGGAATGGTTTAGTCATGATTTAAGAGCTGGGCTTTCTGTTGCCGCAGTTGCTCTGCCCGTTGCTATTGCTTACGCCGAATTGATGGGAATAAGTGCAATTATTGGTCTTTATGCATGCATTTTACCTATGTTCGCTTATGCACTATTTGGTACTTCAAGGCAGTTGATTGTCGGGCCAGATGCCGCAACGTGTGCCGTTATTGCAGCGGCTGTCGCGCCATTGGTTTTTGATAATGAAGATGTACGCTGGCAGCTCACGATCGTCATGACCTTAATGACCGGGATATGGTGTGTTCTCGCCAGTCACTTCCGATTAGGCGCGTTTGCTGATTTTCTTTCCAAACCGATCCTGAAAGGATTAATGAACGGTGTTGCATTGACAATCATTGTGGATCAGCTAGCTAAAGTCTTTGGTTTTGCTGGCGTTCCGGCGGGATTGATTGAACGGGTGATCGCATTACCTGTCAAGCTCATGAGTACACATTTACCGACGTTAGCAATGTCTGTTGCTATAGTATTAATTTTGCTCACTGTACGTTTCTTGCGTCCGACTTGGCCGGGGCCTTTGTTGGCAATGGTATTAGCGACTTATATAAGCTGGCAATTTGATCTGGAAAAATATGGCATTCAGATTGTTGGTAGTGTCAGCGGTGGGGGATTACCTGTTGTGCCAATGCCCGATTTCCAGCCAGGCATTATGCGTGAGCTGGTTATTCCATCGTTGAACCTTGCTGTTATCAGTTTTGTCAGTTTTATGATGACGGCCCGTAGCTTCGCCAGTAAAAACGGTTATCAGATTGATGCAGATTGTGAACTTAGGGCCTTAGGCATTGCGAACATTGCTTCTGCTTTATCACAAGGATTTGCTGTCAGTGCTGCCAGCAGTCGTACTGCGGTTAATGATGCGATTGGTGGGAAAACGCAATTGGTCTCTGTTATCGCAGCGACCATTATTTTGCTGGTTTTGTTATTTATGACCTGTTTCCTGGCTTATATCCCGTTGTCATCTCTTGGTGTGGTGCTGATTTATTCGGCATCGTCACTGTTGGGCTTACGGCGGATCTGGTCACTGAGGAAAAGAAATCATCAGGCATTTACTTTATCACTATTTACATTAATTGCCGTGCTGGTGGTTGGCTTGATTAACGGTGTTGGTTTCGCCGTTCTGCTTGGTTTATTACAGTTTTTGCGAATTATATTCCGCCCGACAGATCAGCTCTTAGGGGTGAATGACCAAGGAATGATTCATTCAATTAACCATGGCAATGATATTAAGCCAATAGATGGTGTGATGATGTATCGGTTTAATTCACCATTGACTTATTTCAATGTCAGCTATTTTAAAAAGCGGGTGTTACAGCATGTTGACAGGATTCAAAAACTTAACAAGACGCAAAAACGTCCGGGTTGGTTGGTTGTCGATGCGGCTGTGAGTTTTACCTACGATGATGTCAGCGTATTTGCCGCTATTGATGAGTTGATTAGTGAATTGAAAGGAAGAGATATCACATTGGTGCTTGCCGGGCGCCGGACAGAACTTACTCGCTGGATAAGACAGAATAAACTGAAAAGTAGTGATGACGATCTGATTGTGGTGCCCGATCTCTATTTTGCGGTACGAATGATCCAAAGTAAGCCTGAATGGTACTCGAATTACATGAAAAGATAATAATTTACAGTTGCTTGCTAGCTTGAATTTCATTAAACAAAGACATATGATTAGATCATAACAACAAGGAGGTTTTAGTAATGCAATCGGATTCAGGTTTGGACGTCTTGAAACCCTATAGATAAGGGTGTTCCATATGAATTTACTTCTGCATATCAGTTAATTGAGGATTTCTTTACTAAAATTGATGAAATTATCGCTGAACGCGAAAAAAGAGGGTAATACGATGAAAGCACTCATTGGCGTGATGAATGAAGAACTTATACGCAAGCGCACATTGGCTATTATTAAAGGTGAATATGTTGTTCAACCTGATGAGCCTAAGATTTGGTTTACTTCCATGATTGCTCTTGCCCAAGTACTTAGCAGTGATAATATCGCGCTTCTGCGCCTTATCAATGAGCATAAACCGGAGACAATCGCAGAGCTGGCTAATTTATCAGGAAGGAAACCAAGCAATCTGTCAGTGACATTAAAGACGCTTAGCCAACATGGTTTTGTAACGCTGGAAAAAAGTAATAGAAGCGTAAAACCAAAGGCGCTGTTTACTGATTTTGAAATAAAAATTGAGCAGGAAATCAGTGAAAGGGTTATGTCATCTTGTGGGGCTAAAAATATAGCAGCTTGAAATAGCAAATTTAAGACAATGTAAATTAACACAACGTAAACTTGTTTATAACTTTCAGCCTCATAGTTTTATCACTGTGAGGTCTGATTGAACGATTATTTAGCTATAATAGCGTTATTGAGATCAACAAGTGAATACGATAAATAAAATAATCACATTGATAATTATAATTGAAAAAATAGTTCTTGATTCCTAAACGTATGATTATTGACCGTTATTCTTCTATTATTTGAGATATCAGATCCTGAATACCTGTTTTATTTTAAAATTTCTTGTTAAAAAACAATGTGATTGGAATATTAAGTATTTAATACCACGTTACATTTTGTTTTTCGATAAGTATATTTTAACAAAGCAAAATCATTATTACTTGTACAATAACTATTTAGGACGTTCCAATGAAAAAGGCATTGATAGCCTCAGCAGTGGCAGTTGGTTTATCTGTATTCACATTTGCAGCAAATGCCGGTGAACACACGATTTCTGGTGGTTATGCTCAAAGTCATGTGAAATTTGATGGTGAAAAGCTTGATGAAAACCCAAAAGGCTTTAACCTGAAATATCGCTACGAGCTGGATGATAATTTTGGTGTTATTGGGTCATTCACGCTGACACATCAGGGTTATGATATCTACGATTATGGCAGCAAAGTTGGTACGGATGATTTAGATTATTATTCTCTGATGGTTGGCCCTACATACCGCTTTAATGAATACGTGAGTGTATACGGTCTGGTTGGTGCTGCACACGGAAAGGAAGAGGCAAAGGGTAATGCTGCTGTATTGGGCTATGACGTTGAATATAAAGAGAGTAAGACCTCTGCTGCTTATGGTTTAGGATTGCAGTTTAACCCTATGCCAAATTGGGTTATTGATGCATCTTATGAATATTCGAAAGTAGGTGACTATAAAATAGGCACTTGGGTAATTGGTGCGGGTTATCGATTTTAAATAGTGTTTCCAATGTAGTCGTTCCTTTAAAGGGAATTCAGTCCAACTTTTGCGATCTGTGCAATCTCATTAAGTGACTGAAGATAATAAAGTAATGTTAGAACCAACTCTCTGTTAGCTTGTTAGATAGTTTATTTAAAGGCTATCGAAATAATGAGGACACAGAGTACGGATTTTCATCAGGGATTATTGAAACCGGATATATGTTTTTGACTACTTTTTGCCAGAACATCTTATTTATAGATTTGTATTGGTTTAGTGTCCATATATCTATTTAGTTGAAATTGCTAGTCCATGTTTAGCCATGTAATCTGAAGATTATTCCTTTATTAGTTATCACTATCTATTCTAGACAAAATTCCCTGTTGTAAGACAGGGAATTTTTTTGCTTTTATCTCAATAGTGAAGTGATGAAATGCTAATAAGCACAAAAAATATCCGATTAAGATGGAAAGATTATCTTGTTCAGGATGGAAAGCGGTTATTACTTTATCTTGTTAAACGGAAACTTAACAACAAACGGGATTGAGTTGTTTTCTATTGATTGTTGATAAATAATCGCGCCTCGTAATTAATCTTTTCTATATTTTATACAATATTAGGGATTTTCAATGAAAAGAGCATTGGTAGCTTCAGTGGTGGCAGCAGGTTTATCTGTATTTGCATTTGCGGCAAATGCCGGTGAAAGCACGATTTCGGGTGGTTATGCTCAGAGTCATATAAAGTTTAAAGACGATAAGATTGACGATCATCCAAAGGGCCTCAACTTAAAATACCGCTACGAATTGGATAATAATTGGGGTGTTATCAGCTCATTTACGTATACATATTTGGGGTACGAGTTTTATGACCATGGCCGAAAAGTAGGTAAAGCTGATATAGATTATTATTCTCTGATGGCGGGGCCTACATATCGTTTTAATGACTATGTTAGTGCATACGGTATGGTTGGTGCTGCACGTGGAAAGGTTAAGGTCTCTGATTTTGTTGATTCAGAGAGTTACAGTAAAACATCTATTGGCTACGGTCTGGGATTACAGTTTAACCCTATGCCAAATTGGACTATTGATACATCCTATGAATATTCAAAACTGAATGACATTAAAGTAGGCACTTGGGTAGTTGGTGTTGGTTATCGGTTCTAACCGAAATTCGCTAATTAATATTTAATTAGCTCTCTTTTCTATAGAATTCCCTGTTGAAAAACAGGGAATTTTTTTGTGTTTTAGTTCAATCCAGATATATACCCTATGGATTTCAAGATGCATCGCGACGGCAAGGGAGCGAATCCCCGGGAGCATAGATAACTATGTGACCGGGGTGAGTGAGAGCAGCCAACAAAGAGGCAACTTGAAAGATGACGGGTATAGCAGCTTATTCTGTTTATCCCCATAGTTTTATCACTATGGGGTTTTGTTTGAATTGCTATTTTATATTGATTTTTGTTGTGAAGAGGTAATCAGCATATACAACCGGAACAGGTAAATCAGCAAAATGGCTGAGATGAGGTTATTAAACACACCAAGAATAATCCCTGCCATCTCGCTGTGAATGAATGTTAGGCGATCAATAATAAATACCAGTAAGAGCCTTGCGGTCAGCCATAAAAGAATTGCTGGAACCAGCAGGCGAATATTAGCAAATGCCAGTTTCCAGCTTATTTTTATAGAAGCAAAAACGCCGCAACGCTCGGCAGTCATAATAACGGGTGATAAAGCCAGTGCGATCGACAAAATAATGCCTGGTACTAGCATAAGCATCAAGCCTAGTTGAATTAGCAGGGTGCAGATAAGCAGTAACAGGAACAGTTTCGGTAACTGGCTTGCTGATAAACCAATTGCCTGTAATGAAGAGATACGATTTCCCGCTGAAACTGCCGCAACCAGTGTCAATACACCACCAACTAGTAACACGCTACCAATCATGCTTGAGAAAATGGTTCCGATTCCCGCACGCATGATCATTGATTGTTGCTCTGGAGTCATTTGAGACACCAGCTCTTGAATACCGGCCTTGCCTGAGGTGGCAAACGTGAATTCTGCTTCTGTCAGCAACTTCATCTGTTCGCTGTCAGGAATAAACAGGTGCCCCAATAAGGTGGTAACCAGAGCCGCCAGAACGGCCAGGGTCAGGGTACTTAACAGTTGATTCTTGAAAAAGTTAAAACTGTCACGGTACAGGGTATTCGCCGTGATTGGCATGAAGACAGCTCCTATCAGGTTAAACAACAATACATAGGGGATGATTGTACCTTGTTATGGGGAAACGTGGATAGTAGAAACAAGATGATACGGATAAATTAATGGTTAGCTGTGATTGTTGATGACAGAAAAAAATTCTTCACATTATATTCTTAAGATAAAAATAAACATAAAATTAACCTTATTAAAACATAATGGAAATATAATGAGAGGAAAGATAAAACATCGGAATGGTAAAAAGATTACTAACTGATTAATAATAAATAAACTTTGATTTGGATCAAGTTAAAATAATTCCTAATTGAAATAATAATATTATAGATATGCGGTTTTACTGAAATTCTTTGAAAGATGTGATCTGTCTTGGATCATAATTTCTAATATATGAGTATATTTTGATTGACTTTAAATCACAGGAATGGGATGAATAATGAAAAAAATTTCTGCATTTGTATTAGCAGCGGCAACTTTAGTACCCTCATTCGCTTTTGCTCATGAAGCGGGTGATTTTATTTTCCGCACAGGTACTGCAACAGTAAGACCTAATACAGGTTCTGATAATGTATTGGGGGTGGGTTCTTTTAGTGCGGATAATAATACCCAGATGGGTTTAACTTTCAGTTATATGATGACCGATAATATTGGTTTTGAATTACTGGCAGGGACACCCTTCCAGCATCGGGTAAGTTTACCGGGTGTTGGTGATATTGCTAAAGTAAAACATCTACCGCCGACATTAATGGCGCAATACTATTTCGGCTCTAAAGAAAGTAGTTTCCGCCCTTATGTTGGTGTTGGTCTTAACTATACCACTTTCTTTAACGAAAAATTCAATGGTAATTCGGCTGTTAAAGATAATAACTTACATAGTCTGGACTTGAAAGATTCCTGGGGTGTTGCGGGGCAGGTTGGTCTGGATTATGAGTTAGATCAGAATTGGATGTTGAACGCCTCTGTGTGGTGGGTAAACATTGAAACAGATGTGAAATTTAAAGCAGGTGACCAGCAATATAAAGTTGATACCCGGCTTGATCCGTGGGTATTTATGTTTGGGGTTGGTTATCACTTTTAATAAAAAAATGGGGCAGATTTTGCCCCATTTTTTGTAACCGGAACTGGATTCCCAATTTCATTTCATTTCCTCACGTTATATATTTTGAATACCTTTTAACACCAATATCAAAAACCAATTTCGCTATAAAAATTAAAATTAAAATTAAAATTAAAATTAATGTGACCAGAGTCTGAATAAAAAACCATTTCATACTCATTATTCCACTTACTACTGAAGCTGGAACACCCGTTATAAATAGACACGGAAGTATGAACATTAAAATAAAACGAACTACACCATGAAAAGATTGTTCAGGTCTCACCAATACTTTAAAACAAGGATTTGAGTTCTTAATACTAACTAATGACGTTGTCCAAAATATTGTTGTTCTTATGATCCATGTAATTGAAGTAAGTATTAAGACTCCTTCTAATACCATGATAAAATGTAAAAAAACCAACAAAATATTAGTGCCAAAGTAAATATGTACAGTAAAAAATAATACTAAAGATAGGAATGATAATAAAAAATGCTCAAATGCAATATTTGTAGTGACATATAAAAATTGAGTGTTTATAGGTAGCGTTAAATGAGGTTCTAACTTTAATGACTTGACTTTTTTAACCAGCAAGAGGCTTCCTCTGCCAAATAAAAAAAGATAAAGATTATCGACTAAACATACCGTAGTAAAAAATATAATAATAAAACCATCAGATAAAATATAACCTGAAGATTGTGAGTTTAAAATAGCATACCAAAAAAAAGCTTGTGCTATATAGTAACTAAAATTAACAAAAGCGGATAACCATAAATTTAATGGACTTTTTTTTGCTTCTGACAATCCACTTTTAAAACCAATAAATATAACTCTAAACATTACCATTATACCCTTGATTGTATTTTAACATATAATTCCAAATAAAATTAAAAATCATCATTAAACACATCATGACTAAAAATCCATTAAATATAAAATAAATAGATATTGAATTTGTTGCAATTTTAACTGGAATATAGGTAATATATTGAAATGGAATATAATTAAATATTGATTTTAAAAAATCACCAAACACATCTAATGGTATTAACGCACCTGAAAGGACCCATGACAAAGTATCCTTAATAATTATATACCCGTTATCTTTCAAGTTGCCTCTTTGTTGGCTGCACTCACTCACCCCGGTCACATAGTTATCTATGCTCCCGGGGATTCGTTCCCTTGCCGTCGCGATACAACTTGAAATCCATAGGGTATAATGTTTAATTATTTCATATCCATATTATCTTTATTCTTTTAATTTGAAGGCTATTATAGCCTTCAAATCTCTAGAAATTACTTATCGCTGTGCGATTTTAAAGGACGAGGAATATTATGCGTGGCAGACTTCATTTTTGATACAAATTCAGTCAGTTCTTTCAGCATTATTTCTGGCTGAGAAAGATTTTCTTCGATAATTTTAACGACGGCAGATCCTGAAATGGCTCCCGCTGCGCCACTCGCTAATGTTTCTTTTACCTGCTGAGGTTCTGAAATACCAAATCCCTGTAACGGTGGTGCAGCATGATATTCCCATAGTTTATTGACTAGATGATTTAACGGTTTTTCACCTCGTTTTTCTATACCGGTCACTCCTGCTCTTGATAATAAGTAGGTATATCCGCGGCCATAAGAAGCAATTTCACGTAATAGTTCATCTTCCGCGTTGGGGGGACAAATAAAAATGGGGGCAATCCCATGTTTCATGGCTGCGGTACGGAATGGCCGTGATTCTGACATAGGAACATCTGCAACTAATACTGAATCGATATCGGCATCTTTGCAACGGCGGTAGAACTCATCTATTCCATGATGAAAAACCAGGTTAGCATACATTAATAAACCAATAGGAATATCAGGATATTTTGCCCTAATCTTTGTTAATAGTTCAAAACAGAGCGTGGGAGTCACATTTGAGGAGAAAGCGCGCAAATTAGCATTCTGAATTGTCGGGCCGTCAGCCAGCGGATCGGAAAAAGGAATACTTAACTCAAGAGCGTCAGCGCCACCGATAATCAGTGTATCAATAATTTTCAATGATAATTCTGGGGTTGGATCACCGAGTGTGACAAAGGGGACAAAAGCACCTTGTTTACGGCTTTCCAGTTGTTTAAATAGCTGCTCGTAACGCTCCATTAGATTTCCCCCCTGGATTTTAAAATATCGTGGACAGTAAATATGTCTTTATCACCGCGACCGGATAGGTTAACGATCAGTAATTGCTCTTTATCAGGAGCTTGATGGATCATTTTCAAAGCATAAGCCAGCGCATGAGAGGATTCGAGGGCTGGAATAATGCCTTCCTCACGGGAAAGGGTTTTGAATGCTTCTAATGCTTCATCATCGGTGATGGAAACATAGTCAGCTCGTCCAATGCTGTTCAGATAAGCATGTTGAGGGCCAACGGAAGGGAAATCCAGACCGGCGGAAATAGAATAAGATTCTTCAATCTGGCCTTCATCTGTCTGCATCATTGGCGATTTCATACCAAAATAGATACCCAATTTGCCATGTTTCAATGGCGCACCATGTTTACCGGTTTCGATACCGAGCCCGGCAGGTTCAATACCAATCAGGCGGACCGATGTTTCAGGAATAAACTCGGCAAACATGCCAATGGCATTGGAACCCCCACCAACACAGGCCAATACGGCATCGGGCAGGCGTCCTTCTCTTGCCAGAATCTGGGATTTGGCTTCTTCGCCAATCATACGCTGGAACTCTCGGACCATCGTCGGATAAGGGTGCGGTCCGGCGGCAGTTCCTAATAAATAGTGGGCTTTATCATAGCTACCAGACCAATCACGTAACGCTTCATTGCAAGCATCTTTTAAGGTGGCAGAACCGCTGTGAACCGGAATAACTTCGGCTCCCATCAGACGCATGCGGAAAACATTAGGGGATTGGCGCTCCACATCTTTAGCGCCCATATAAATGCGGCATTTCATATTTAAAAGTGCGCAGGTAAGGGCGGTGGCTACACCATGTTGACCAGCGCCGGTTTCTGCAATAATTTCGTTTTTGCCCATGCGTTTCGCTAATAGAGCCTGACCAAGTACCTGATTGGTTTTATGAGCACCGCCGTGTAATAGATCTTCTCGTTTCAGATAAAGGCGAGTTTTGGTGCCCTTCGTCAGATTACGGCATAACGTTAATGCCGTTGGCCTGCCTGCATAATTTTTCAGTAGATCTTGAAATTCTTGCTGGAATTCAGGATCTTGCTGAGCGGCAATAAATGCGGCTTCTAATTGTTCAAGGGCTGGAATAAGGATCTGTGGTACAAATTGTCCACCGAAATCACCAAAATAGGGGTTAAGCTTACTCATCATTCTATTTGTCCATCGTAATTAATCGAAATATACCCGTCATCTTTCAAGTTGCCTCTTTGTTGGCTGCGCTCACTCACCCCGGTCACATAGTTATCTATGCTCCCGGGGATTCGTTCCCTTGCCGTCGCGATGCATCTTGAAATCCATAGGGTATATAGTAATTAATCGAAATATAGTAATTAATCGGAAAACAGTAATTAATCGGAAAATTGCTGTTTATTGGTAACAGCGTAGTAGCTGAAACACTTTATTTAATTTATGACTGCTTTTGATGCCGGGTGCGTTTTCGACGCCAGAGTTAAAATCAAGTCCACAACAGCCATATTTTGCTGCTTGTTGGCAATTTTCTTCATTTAATCCACCGGCGAGCATGATGTTGGCGAGTGATTGTTTTTCAAGTAATTGCCAATCGAAACTTTGGCCGGTTCCACCTTTGCCGTTATCAAGTAAATAACGGTCAACATTTCTGGCTTTGGTGTGAAATTCATCTTTCGACATATCAATCGCTTTCCAGATTTGACAATTTTCAGGCAATGTTTTTCGTAATTCCTCAATATAAACTTCGCCTTCGGCGCCATGGAGTTGCACCGCAGCCAGAGAAAGGACACGAGCGGTATGACTGATGAATGCAGATGATTGATTTTGAAATACCCCGACATATTTGAGATTTGCTGCATTGATAATTTGTTGGGCCTGTTGGATATTAATTTTACGTGGTGAATGTTCAGCAAATATCAAACCACCATAAACAGCACCTGCCTGTAATGCCACTTTCGCATCTTGTGGGCGAGTTAATCCACAGACTTTATTTTCACCCAGAATCAGTTGACGTAATGCTAAGTCCAGATTGGGTTGGGCCATCAAAGCACTGCCAATGAGAAAGCCATTAGCATAATGACTAAGCTCACGAATTTGTTGATGCTGGTGGATACCCGATTCGCTAATAACAATGGTTTCTTCCGGTAACTGTGGCGCAAGTTGTTTGGTACGGTTTAAATCGATAGAAAGATCTCTCAGATCACGGTTATTGATACCAATAACTTTAGCTTTTAATGCAACTGCTCTGGCTCGCTCTTCCTCTGAGCTGATTTCAGTCAGCACGCCCATATTCAGGCTATGCGCCAGTTCAGACAGCGTAATATATTGCTGATCATCAAGAACAGAAAGCATCAGCAAAATCGCATCGGCTTGATAATAACGGGCAAGATAAACCTGATAAGGATCGATAATAAAATCTTTGCACAATACTGGCTGGTGAACGGTATCACTGACTAAACGAAGAAATTCATAGTTGCCTTGAAAATATTTTTCATCAGTTAATATAGAGATGGCCGTTGCATAGGGCTGATAAATTTTCGCTATTTGAATGGGATCAAAATCCTGGCGAATGACGCCTTTAGAAGGAGATGCCTTTTTACATTCCAGAATAAAAACGGTCTGTTCACTGTTTAGTGCCTGATAAAAATGACGGTTGCTGGCAACAACAGCATTAATAAAACTTTCCAATGGTTGTTGCTGTTTACGATTAATAAGATATTCGGCTTTATCATTAACAATTTTCTGTAAAATGGTAGCTTGCATGATTAACTCCTTGTTGCAAGTGCAATAACTCGTTCATAAGCTCGGCCACTGTGAATGGTTTCGAGAGCTTGTTGGGTGTTATGACGTAAATCTTCCTGTCCATGAATTTTCATTAACAGAGCAACGTTAGCCGCAACGGCATCAGCATGGGCTTTCTTACCCCGTCCTTGTAACAATAAACTGAGCATTTCACGATTATCCACGGGTGAACCTCCTTTTAGTGCTGACATTGGATGGCGTTGTAAACCAAAATCTTCAGCATTTAATTGATAATGGATAATTTCTCCATCGTTAATTTCTGCCACTTTCGTTGGTGCATGCAGTGCGACTTCATCCATGCCACCACTGTGTACAACCGCTGCCCGTTGATAGCCGAGAACCAGTAAGGTGCGGGCAATAGGTTCAACGAGTTCCGGGCTGTAGACGCCAATTAATGCTAATGGCGGACGTGCCGGATTAATCAAAGGACCTAATATATTAAATATAGTCCGTGTTTTCAGTTGTTGACGTACCGGCATCGCATGACAGAATCCCAGATGATAATGTGGCGCAAATAGGAAACAGATGCCGATTTCATCCAGTGCGCTACGAGCACATTCCGCGCTGATGTCAAGGGCGATACCAAACGCTGCCAGCAAATCAGAAGAACCTGATTGGCTGGAAACACTGCGGTTACCATGTTTGGCAATTTTAATCTGGCAAGCCGAGGCGACAAAGGCACTGGCGGTTGAAATATTGATACTGTTCGCACCATCACCGCCCGTTCCGACGATATCGCAGAAAGTGTAATCCGGCCGTGGAAATGGCAGGGCATTTGCCAATAATGCTTGGGCTGCACCGGCAATCTCCTGTGGTTGTTCACCCCGTAATTTCATGCTGATAAGTACAGCAGCGAGTTGTGGTTCACTTAATTCTCCTTGAATAATGGCGGCAAATAGTTGCTGGCTTTCTTGTTGTGTCAGTGTTTGCGCATTAAACAATTTATTGAAAATAGCTTGCATTTTCATCTCCCTTTTAATTTAGTGCCCAAACCAGAGTTTGTTCAAGCAATTTAGCGCCATGAGTTGTGAGAATCGATTCTGGGTGAAATTGAAATCCACAAACCTTATGTTTATCGTGGCGAACTGCCATCACGGTGTCGCCACAACGGGCAGAAATAGTCAGTTCAGACGGAATTAGGCTACCCATGAGAGAGTGATAACGGGCAACGGGTAGAGGGTTTTCCAGATTAGCGAACATAGCTTGATTATCGTGTTTTGCCAGAGAAGCTTTGCCGTGTAGGATTTCATCAGCAGCAGAAATTTTTCCACCATAAGCTTCAATAATGGCTTGATGCCCAAGACAGATGCCGATCACTGGGATTTTGCCGATGACTTGTTGGAGTAATTTAGGCATACAACCGGAGTCAGATGGTTTACCCGGTCCCGGTGAAAGCATCAATAGCGGAGAGGAGAGCATTCTTAATTGCTGCATAATCATTTCAGTAGCAACAGTATTGCGATAGATAACAACCTGATGACCATGATTACGCAATTGATCGACGAGGTTATAGGTGAATGAATCCACGTTGTCGAGCAGAAGAATATTTGCCATTAGAAAGTCTCCTCTGCCTGATGAGCCTCAATAATTGCACGAATGACTGCTCTTGCTTTGTTACGAGTCTCTTCGGATTCTGCTAAAGGTTCGGAATCCAGTACGATACCGGCGCCAACCTGAATAGTTGCTACGCCGTCTTCCACGTAAGCAGAGCGAATAACGATGCAATTATCCATATCCCCTTTGCCGGTGAAATAACCGACAGCACCACCGTAACTGCCACGGCGTTCGCTTTCATAGTGAGCGATAAGTTGCATTGCGCGTACTTTCGGCGCGCCGGTGAGGGTACCCATATTCATACAAGCTTGATAGGCATGAAAGGTGTCTAAATCATGGCGTAATGTCCCCACGACGCGGGAGACCAGATGCATAACAAAAGAGTAGCGATCGACTTTTGTCAGATCCGCGACATAGCGGCTGCCCGGCTCACAAATGCGGGCCAGGTCATTACGGGCCAAATCGACCAGCATCAGATGTTCGGCTAATTCTTTATGATCTGTTCGCATCTCCAGTTCGGTCCGGCTGTCAAGATCCGCATCCAGCTCGCCAGCCGCATTGCGCCCACGGGGACGTGTGCCGGCGATCGGGTAGATTTCAATTTGGCGATTGGACGCATCATATTTAAGCGCGCTTTCGGGAGATGCGCCAAACAGACAGAAATCTTTATCCTGCATGAAAAACATGTAGGGACTTGGATTGTGGTACTTAAGTTTTTGATAAGCATGAAGCGGTGCCGGGCAGGGCAAAAAGAAGCGTCTTGATGGCACTACCTGAAAGATATCCCCCTGGCGGATGTATTGTTGTAATTGCGCCACCATTTCTGCATAGGCCGAGTCATCCCGATTGTATGAAACTTTCATGGTTGGCAGAGAGATTTGTTGTACTGGTTCAATGGGTTTGGTAATGAGCGCCACTAATGTTTTTAATCGTTGCTTAAGGCGTTGTTCTTCTGCTTGAGAATCACTGAAAAGAGAGATTTGCAAGCGTGCATTTTTGTTCTGGTGGTCGATCACCAATAACGTTTCTGCGAGATAAAAACAGAAATCAGGGCAGCGTTGAACAGTTTTTACTGCGGGTAATGGTTCAAATCCGGCCACCAGATCGTAGGAAAAAAGGCCGCCAACGAATATCGCTTCTGCGCTTGACGAATTGTATGTTGACGGCTCTTCCGCCAAAGAAAGCAGGGCACGCAGTGCATCAAATACGGATACCGCTTTTAGACGATTATCTTCATCTATATTGTGATTGATTGGTGGGAAAATCACTTGAAGAGTATTGTGTGTTATTTCAGATTGGACGTTGCTGGAAAATTTGTTGGCCAAAATGGGTAATAAATTTCGGCCATTTTCTGTTAAAGCGTCAAAAGTAACCTGATTGCCGTTGGCACTGATGCGCAAGGCACTATCGATAATTAGCAGACTTTTTAAGTTTTTTTTGCTGTTAATTTCCGCAGATTCTAGCAATAAAGTTGCTGGTCGCTCACCGCAGAGTTGGTTGAATAGTCGCGTAGGATCAGGTTGGTAAGCGGTTTCCTGCTCAATTACTGTGATTTTTGGTTGTTTATCCGTCATTTTTTCGTCCTGTCAATAAGTTATGCATATAAAAAAACCCGCTGATTAGGCGGGTTTTGGTAATTTGGCACTGTTGATTTATGTGCGTGACCATACCGCCCTTACTGGGAAGTTATGCCACCAACGGATAGACATCATAAATACAGCCATTTTCAGTGCCTCTTTAGTATTGATATAAGATGGGATACAAGACAATATCGCTTTCACTTGTGTACTAGTAAACTGGAACGAAATTGGTGTGTCAAGTATTTTTTGGCGCGTTTATTAATTTGCTGTGTGATTTCTCGAATTTGAAATGACCAACGTTACAGGTAGTGAATTTCCCACAGAATCTATTCAAGAGATAACCCTATTTTAATATGACTAGATAAAATTGAAGGTTAATTTGGTGACATTTTATTACGGTGTAACATAAACTGATTAATAGTTAGAGATCGGATACTTAATTTTAATAAAATTATTATCTTATTGTCACAAATATCTCATCATATTATTTTATGATATAGCTATGATATATATTTAGTAATATTAAGTATGTAAATCATGTTTCATGAAAAAAAGAATTTAGCGATAGTAAAAATTGGTTAAAGAGCAGGATTAGCTGGATTTTTTTTGAGTCAATAGGCAAACGGGGAGAATAGATAATCAATTTTTATATCTGTATATGAAAAAAAGAGGTTTAACCGATATTACTGTGAGAAGTAGTATTCATAGCTCTAACATATCGTGTTATTTAAAATTTAGATCTTTATAAGTTAAAACTATGTAATTATTTGTATTTAATACGTTATAGGTATGTCAGATGAACGATTTTTTAATCTGAATACTTATACCCAATAGATTTTAAGATGCATCGCGACGGCAAGGGAGCGAATCCCCGGGAGCATAGATAACTATGTGACCGGGGTGAGAGAGTGCAGCCAACAAAGAGGCAACTTGAAAGATGACGGGTATATAGATCTCTACTTAATTCTGGCATCGGTCGCCATGATTTAACTCTCTGATGTTTAAAATAATTGTACTATTAGTGGAGTAAGATATGAGTGAAAATAAACCAAAAGCAGATAGCCAATTGGTGTATGAAACTGATCCATATAAGGTTAAGGATTCGGAAGAAGGTGCGGCGCAGAAAACTTATCGGTTAAATAGTTTTGATCCTAAGACAACCGATGGTGCATTATCTTATACACCAACAAGGCTTGCTAAAACAGTTTTCAATACTTATGAGGAGAAGGATGATTTTGGTGTTTTCTGTTATTTAACTGATTGGTCAATTTATGATGCGCGTTTTATTGACACAGCAAGCGAAGATGATTTTAAAAAGAATGGTGGCAGAGGCTCTGATTTAATGCGCTTTAAGGGTGATAAAGACAAGGGAAAGCCGTTTCAGAGAATTATCTTTAGCTTTGCAGGTATTATTGGTGACACTGGGGAGAAGAAAGAAACTATCATTGCTGCCGCGGGTAAAAATGGATGGCAAATGGGGGAGGCCGAACAAGATATTCTAGAGAATCACGAAGGTAAACCTATTCCAATTGATCCTTGGGCTGATGTTGGTGCTTATCTTAATTGTGGCTTTACTCATTGGGTGGGCAATCCTGTAGACTTATATCAGCAAGATAAAGCCCAAGGGGTATTAGGAGGATTGCGCTTACTCAAAGAACAAAACCCGGATCTGGAAATTTCTGTTAGTGTTGGCGGTTGGTCAATGAGTGGTGCTTTTTATAAAGTTTGTCGTGATGAGAAACTGCGCCAACGGTTTGTTGAGGGGGTTAAAGATTTATACACCAGATTCCCCATGCTAACCCATATTGATCTTGATTGGGAATATCCTGGTTCTGCGGGGGAAAATAATCAATTTGATAAAGATGATTATAAGTACTTTGCTGAGCTTATTAAGGATTTGAAGAGTGCAAATATCAGTAATTTGAAAGGCATTAGTATTGCAGCTTCTGCTGATGTAGAAAAAATTAAAGCAGCGAATATTCCAGAATTGATCGCCGCCGGTGTCAATGAAATCAACTTAATGACTTATGATTTCTTTACATTGGGCGATGGAAAACTTTCTCATCACACTAATCTTTATCGCAATCAGGATGATCAGTATTCTAAATATTCAGTCGATGATGCAGTTAACTATCTTATCTCTTTAGGTATTAATAAGAAATTTATTTATATCGGTTATTCTGGTTACACTCGTAATGCCAGAACTGCGGAGTTAGAGAGTAAGGATAATGAACAACTGGTTGGGAAATATACTGATGGAACATCCACAGTAGGGAGTTTCGAATACAGTGTAATTGAATGGACAGATATTATCTATAACTATGTTGATTATGAAAATCAAATAGGTCGTAATGGTTTTGCGGTTCTCCATGATCCGGTGGCGAAAGCCGATTATCTTTACAATAAAGATCTCAAAGTATTTATGTCGTTAGATACGCCACGCTCAGTAAGAGAAAAAGGCCGCTATGTTAAAGAAAAAGGGCTTGGTGGCTTATTTATTTGGACCGGTGATCAAGATAATGGTTTGCTAACTAATGCTGCTCATGAGGGATTGGGGCGTAAGGCGATTAAAAAAGTTATTGAAATGGAACCGTTTTATTTCGAAGGTGAACTTCCTTCTTACGATAAACCGAAAGAGAAACGGTGTGAAGCATGTAAATTAAATTGAATTTATGCTTTAAAAAATCTCACTACTTAAAATGGTTATAGTCTCTATAACTGTTCTGTTCAGGTGTTTCCGATTAATTAGGTTGGGAATAATATAATGGATAAATATAAAAGCATTTCTCGTGAAAAACAGAATATAACAAAAGTATCACCATTATTAGCTGCGGTGGCAGAAGTTAAATCGTCAAAATCGCCATCAGGTTATAGGTTATTAAACGCAGTAGAGAAAGAAGATAATTCCACTATCACGCTGGTTAATACACTCCAGCGTCTGGGATATCACTCAATTTTTGATATTGCAGAAGTATCAAAGCAGCGATTTATTAAACGCCATAATCAATCTTTATCAGGTCATGCAGAGGTCATTTTTGATAAAGCAGTGAGTGCGGCGAATCAATTGGTACAAAGTTATCGGCAAAGACAATTGAGGGATTACGATGACACATCATTAACAAAAGCGAGTCATCAGGCAAGATATTTTTCTTATCGCAATAATGATGCAGATGAGAAAGAAAAATTACCTGATTACAGTAACCTATTTCCTGAGCCTTGGGATAGCTTCTGTCAGCCAAACGCTATTGAATCCCTTGACAGTCCGGTAAATTACCTGCTTGATCTTTATAAGTTTGTACAACAAATAGAGTTAGATGGCTCTAATAATGCCGTGGGATTGGAGCAAAGGCGTGCTGATATTCCTGACTTATTACTTAATAGTGATAATCTTTACAAAGAGATCACGGCAATATCTATTGTGAATGATGTTTTGTCGAAAAGTGCCAGGGAATATATTGATCAGACAGGTCAGGCGGAAAAACCGGTTAATCAGGTTTTGGGAGAGACTCGTTTTCCCTTTACATTACCCTATAGTTTACCCTCTCAACAGATCAATAAAGGTTTGGCCGAAAAAGAGACTGAATTAGGTACCGTTATTCAGCAAGTGAATCAACAATTTCCTTGGCATATCTTAACGGAAAAACGTGATCAGGCTCTGCTTGCTTATACCCAATTAAGTAAAGAGCAAATGAGTTTACTCACAGAGAAAAGCCCATTTGCGCAACACTTTTTATCACGCGAACAACTTATTAATAGCTATTTCAGTACAAGTACAACAGAAGTATTGCCTGAACGTGATGTTGCAAAACATGCTTATATTATTCATGCTGATGAAAATATCACTGGCCCAACATTATTGAGTGATAATGTTGATAAAGCCTATGATGAAATTGTCGTTACTTGTGAAAATAAAGCTAAAGAGACGATCAAAGTTAAACTTCGTGGTGAAAATGTTCTGACCTACAATCGCATAAAAGCGAGGATGGAGCCTTTCGATAATTCATCACCATTTAGTCGGCAGTTAAAATTGACTTATGTAGAAAGTGATAATAGTGATATCGGTAATTTAGATAAAGGTCCTTTCTTTGGTGAAATGACAGTTTATGCTGCGGTACCCAAAGAAAGTACAAATAATACTGCGGTAAATATTGAAGGCATTAACTTCCTGACCATGACTTATCGTTTTGCTATTGCTAAACAAGGGACTGCACAATCAGAATTATTGCCAGAAGCAGAGCGGTTTTTCCAAGATAACTATGGCGTTTCTGCGGATGAAAGGGTGAAATTAACAGAGATTTTATCTTTTGGTCAACAAACAGGATCGAAAGTGACAGATCTCGAACACTTGTTTAGTAGTGGTGATTTCCGGCCTTTAGTTTCGCCAAATGTGGTATTTTCTAATCCTATCTTCGATAGTGGGCAAACATCAGAACACTTTCCTGCACCTTATCACTGTGGTGGTGTTTATATAAATGCAGGGCAATTGGATGCATTAAGCATTGTGAGAACGGACTCAGGACGGGAAATAGATGCAGTTTCTGATTTTCGCTATGATCGAATGAACCGCTTTATTCGTTTACAGCGTTGGTTAGCGTTACCTTATCATCAACTTGATTTACTGGTAACCTCAGCAATAAAAGCTGAACCGAAAAATAGCGATCTGGCTATCTCTAATAATACATTAAGAGCATTAGGTTTATTCCGTCATTTATCGACACAATATAAAGTATTACCGGAGACGTTTGCCGGATGGATATATCAAATTACGCCATTTGCCATCAGCAATAATATTCCATTTTTTGATCAAGTTTTTAATCAGTCTAAACTTTTTGACCAGCCGTTAATTCTGGATGGGAAAGAATTTAACTATGCAGAAAATCAAGGAGATGGCGCAAAAACAGTTAAACAATTGTGTGCAGGGTTAGCTATTTCTTTATCCACGTTTCAAGTGATTGCACCTATCGTTGAGAAAGCACTGAAACTCTCTTCTGGCAAATTAGTGCGTAATCTTGATGTCGTATCCAGACTTTATCGCTTGGTGACTATTCCACGATTATTTGGTTTTTCTGCGGAAGATGGATTAATTCTGGTGGATATTTTAACGGATAAAAGCGAATATCTGGTAAATATACCGGCTTTAGGAGAGAAAGATGACATCCTCAGTATTATTGCCCAAATGGAGGTTTTAACTTCCTGGCTCACTAAAACGAAACTGACACCGATTAAGCTTTCTCTATTATTAGGTAAAACTCAGCTTCCGGTCGTGCCAACAAGTGGTATGTTAACTTTTTATAAAGGAATTTCTGACGGTCTTACTGATAATGTACGTTTGCAAGACTCTGATTTTAATCGGCAAGAAATAAATGGTACAGATTGGTGGACCATTTTGTCAGATGAAAATGGTGTTTTTGATAGGGATAATGGATTAATCAAAGATATTCCATTGATATGGGGAAAAACAGACGAAGAATCTCTGAGGAAAAAGATAGAAGATATTGTAAAAGAGAAAAAGATAACTCCAGATAATAATCAAATTAATATTGTCTTGCAGATCATATTGCAATCTAAAACCACACAAGAGAGTCTATTATCTAGCACTATTGCGGGTGAATATGGGGTATCAAGAGATATTGTGCCACTACAATTGCGTTGGTTAGGAAGTAGTGTTTATTCAGTGTTGAAAATGGTGTTAGATAATACACCAGAAAAAGTTGAAGATATTAAAAAAGAGTTTCTGGACTTGACCTATAGTCTGTTAGTTTATACCCAATTAATTAATGCGTTGAGCATAGGTAATAATCTATTATTATTGCGCCTGACAAATCCTAAATGGCTTGGACTAATCATAGATGAAACCACAGAAATATCATTGTCGTTAGATGAAATTTTCCTGTTGAATCGCTATCAAGATTTACTGGAAAATGCGAAACAAAATGAGGATAAAGTTCAGGAATATTTTACTTTTGCTAACAGTGAAATTTTACCGAAGACAGAAGAGGATGATAATAATTATAAATGTGCGCAATTACTGGCGGAAATTTTAGATTGGGGTCCTGATGAAATTTATCTTGCTTGCGATAAAGGAGGATTAGAAAGAAAACGTGCGATGACCTTATCCCAAATAGATTGGATACGACGGCTACAACAATTTTCTGTGAAAACCAATTTATCCGTTGAGCCTTTATTAGGTGCTGGTGCACTTGATGTTAATTCAGATTTTGAAGCTTTCCAAAGCATTGGTGAAGCAGTAATGGCTGCATTAAAAGCGCAAGGAGATGATGAGAATGTCTAGTTTAATTGAAGCTAAATTACAGGAAAATTTGCGTGATGCATTAGTTGATTATTATCTTGGTCAGATTGTTCCGCATGATACCGCTTTTCAATCCTTGAGTGAAAGAATTCAAAATGTTGATGACTTGTATGATTTTCTCTTGTTAGACACTCAGGTCTCTTCTAAAGTAAAAACAGCCCGTGTCGCACATATTACCCAATCTATACAACAATATATTAACCGTATTGTTTTGAATTTAGAGTCAGGTTTATCAATGACTCAGGAAGAGGCAGACAATTGGCAGGAGTTTGCTAATCGTTATGGTTATTGGGCGGCAAATCAACAATTGGCTATTTATCCAGAAGTCTATGTTGATCCCACATTACGTTTAACCAAAACAGAATTCTTTTTCCAACTTGAAAGTGCGCTTAATCAAGGCAAGCTCACCGATGATGTTGCTCAAAAAGCGATATTGGGATATTTGAATAACTTCGAAGAGGTCAGTAATTTAGAGGTTATTGCTGGCTATGAAGATGGTATTGATATTACCGATGATAAGATCTATTTCATTGCTAAAACACGAACTCAACCTTACCGTTATTTTTGGCGAACTTTAGATGCCAAACAGCGTAATAATCAGACTGATGAACTCTATCCTACCGCCTGGAGTGAGTGGAAGCTGATTAATGTTCCTTTAGAAAATGCGTATAACGGTATTGTTCGTCCAATTATCCTAAATAACCGGTTATATATTAGTTGGTTTGAAGTCTCTGAAGAAAAACAAGATCAAGGTAATAGCGTTAAATATCGTACCAAACTTAATTTGGCTCATTTAGCATTTGATGGTACCTGGAGTACCGGGACAACTGTTCGTGAGGATTTACTCGACCACTCAATGAAAGAGTTGATTGCGGTTCTCGATCGTACCGGAAATGTTGAACGTTTAGCGTTGGTCGCATTTGTGCGCTTGCAAGGTACAGATAATGATGGAAAAGCATACGATTATGATGAAGTTTTCACCTATGTTTGTGACAACTTATTAATGGAAGCAACGGATTTGCCCAAATCCACTTCAAAGCTATCCGACCTTGATGCATATGGCGCTGCTTTAGTCTGGTTCTATTTTCGGGAACCCTCAAATGGCGGGCCGGAAGAATATAAGCAATTGGTACTTTATCCCGTTAATAATAATATGAAATGGCCGATAGCCGAACCACCAACATTTGAAGGACAACTGGGTAAAATAGACGATTTTAAGCTGGAGGCGCCTTATGTTGACGGGACATTAAATATGCATCTTACGTCCACTTCAACGTATAAATATGATTTTAGCAGAAGTAAAAATATCCTTTATTGTATTTGGCTGGAAGATAGCAAGGGTGAACGCTGTTGGCTTGATTATAAGATACTGACTCCAGAAGATTATGATCCAAATCTGAGTTTCATATTGAACCGTTGTGATAGAAATGATGTAACGGTTGTTACGGGTTTTAGTTTGCCGTCGGAAACTGGAGATGTTGCGGGTAAAATTAAAACTAAACTCAGTGTAGGTAAATTGCTCCGTGACAAGGTTCAGATTAAACAGACTAAACAAACTCAGTATTTGCAATTTCCAAAGGAACAGAAACCAAAGGAACCATTAGAAAGTTGGTATTCTGACAAGGCGATTCGTTTAAATACCCTGTTTGCAAAAGAGTTAATTAGTAAGGCGAGTCAAAAACTGGACAAAGTTCTCAGTTGGGAAACGCAACATATTCATGAAGAGCCGATTACCGGCAATGTTTCAAAACCTATCGACCTTAAAGGAGCAAATGGTATTTATTTCTGGGAATTATTCTTCCATATGCCATTTATGGTGGCCTGGCGGTTTAATGTCGAACAGCGTTATGAAGAAGCCAGTCGCTGGATTAAGTTTATTTTTAATCCTTTTGAAAGTCATGATGAATCGGCGCTGGAACAAAATAAGCCACGTTATTGGAATAGTCGCCCGATCATTGACGAGCCAAAGAGATTACGTAGTTTAATAGAACCGGCTGATCCTGATGCAATTTCTGCCAGTGAACCTATTCATTATCGTAAGGCTATTTTTAACTTCTACGTTAAGAATATTATCGATCAGGGTGACATGGAATATCGCAAATTACAGACTACTGCCAGAACGGTGGCACGTCTGAGCTATGCAACGGCAAGTTCATTATTAGGCGCTCGTCCTGATCTCCAATTAGCCAGTTCATGGCAGCCGATAACTCTTGAGGATGCATCATATAGGAAGAGTAGCGCAGTACGTGCATTGGAGATGATAAGTTATCCTTTGCCTTATGCCCCGGTGGTTCATGATAAAACGATTCGTGCGCTGGATAATGATCTCTTTATGAAACCGATTAATGAAGAGTTAACGGCCCTGTGGGATAAAATAGAAAACCGGATTTACAATTTACGGCATAATTTAACGCTGGATGGTAAAGAAATTTCTATGGATCTTTATGATTCGAAAATTTCTCCTCGTGGATTAATGAATCAGCGTTATCAGAAGGTTGTTGCTGCCAGAAATGCCAGCAGAATGAATTTCAGAGTGCCAAATTATCGTTTTGAACCGATGTTGGCGCGGGCGAAATCAGGTGTCGATACATTGATACAATTTGGCAGCACGTTGTTAAGCCTGTTGGAACGGAAAGATAATTTGAGTTTTGAATCATTCCAGATGGTGCAGAATAATGATCTCTACCGTTTTGCGGTTGACCTTCAGCAACAAGATATCAATATTAATCAGGCCAGTCTTGATGCATTGCAGGTGAGTAAACAATCTGCTCAGGAGCGGTACGAACATTATAAAAGTCTTTATGATGAAAATATTTCGTCAACGGAACAGCAGGTTATTGAATTACAGGCTCAGGCATCTTCTGCTCTATTAGCTTCACAAGTATCAAGAACAGCGGCGGCGGCGCTGGATTTAGTTCCCAATATTTATGGATTGGCAGTCGGGGGTTCACATTGGGGGGCCGCTTTAAATGCTGTTGCTGAAATAGCAACCTTGAAACATCAGTCTGATAGTACTAAAGCTGATAGCCTCAGTGTTTCTGAATCTTATCGCCGTCGCCGGCAAGAGTGGGAACTGCAATATAAACAGGCTGAATGGGAAGTAAAATCTATTGATCAGCAAATTAATATTCAGCAGTTGCAGGTCAGCGCCGCACGTAAGCGTTTGGCGCAAGTAGAAGCACAGCAACAACAATCTCAGGCACTGTTGGCGTATTTCTCCAGCCGTTTTACTAATGAAAGCTTATATACTTGGATGATTAGCCAGATCTCAAGCCTTTATTTGCAGGCTTATGATGCTGTTTCATCGTTATGTTTATCCGCACAAGCCTCTTTACAATATGAACTTGGACTAGGCGAGCAGAATTTTATTGATGGCGCGAGCTGGAATGATCTCTATCAAGGGCTGTTGGTCGGTGAAAATCTGAAATTGGCGTTGCAACGCATGGAACGCACTTATGTTGAGCAAAATTCGCGTAAATTGGAAATTATCAAAACAATTTCACTTAAATCTTTATTGGGTGAGTCTTGGGAAAATAATCTCAACGCTTTAAAAGCGCATACTGCAATTACCTTTAATTTGGATGAGTTAAAACAATTTGGTGTGGATTATCCGGGTTTATTTAATCGGCGGATTAAATCAGTTTCAGTGACGCTGCCGATGTTAATTGGGCCTTATGAAGATATCTGTGCCAAATTAAGTTTGTCGGGTGTGAGCAGTTATACGACAAAAGCGGATCTCAAAACCGTTGAAAAAATGTTGAAAGAAGGAATTCGTGCGGAAACGCCTTATACGGTGCGCAGTATCCAGCCTAATCAACAAATCGCTTTATCTACGGGGATTAATGACAGCGGAATGTTCACGCTTAATTTCGATGATGAACGTTTCTTACCCTTTGAGGGGGTAGGGGTAGGATCAAGTTGGAATTTCCAATTTACCAATACCTCGCAGGATTTAGAAAGTTTGACCGATATTATTCTTCATATTCGATATACCGCGCAAGAAGGATCTGCATCATTTGGTCTGGCGGTTAAAGAGTTATTAAAAAAGGAAAACCCAGATTTGTGATAACGAGAATTAAGCATTAAATGAATCAGTCACCTGAATTTAAAATGCTTACTCATTATCTTTAACATTCAAATTAGCCTCTTCTCATTATGTGGAGGCTAAATATAAATCGCATTGGAGTTTATAAATGGTAAATAAATATACTTATACCTCATCGAAATCCATGTCCGACATCAGTGATATTGTTGGTGAACCATTAACTGCATGGAATAATCAGGCAGGTGGCCAAGTTTATAATGTTATTTTTAATAGTGGTGTTTATACCAATACGTATTGGGTTGAGCGCTGGCATATTCCCGATCCTACGGCTAAAGAGGGAACACCGCATAATGCCTGGAAATATATTCGTCCAGCGACGGAAGATGAGATAAAACAGCACGGAAATCCTACCGATGGGCGCGTTGATCCAACCGAAGATATTCCTTCACCGGTTTTACAACCGGATGCGATTACAGAACAAACCTATCAACGGCCGGATGTTAATTTTAAACCTGATGGTTCAGCGGGTAACCTTTCTTATACTGCGACGCGTGTTTGTCGCCCGATGTTTAATGAATATGAAAGCGATAAATCCAGGCCAAAACTTTCTGCTTATATTACTGATTGGTGCCAATATGATGCACGTTTGGATGGTGAGGATAAAGGGGCGGGTGATCGGGGAAGAGGATTTGATTTAAGCACTATCAAAGTCACCGCTTATGATAAGTTAATATTCAGCTTTTTGGGTATTTACGGTGATACTGGTGTGAAAGGGGATAAAATCAAAGAGGTTGCCGATGGTTGGAATAGCCAGAGTGAAATAAAAATTACTGAAGGCCATATTGTCCCTCTTGACCCTTATGGTGATTTAGGAACTGCCCGTAATGTGGGATTACCGAAAGAAAGCGCGAATACTGCTATCGGTCCGGGAACATTCTTGCCTTATTATCAACAAAAGAGAGCTTCGGGTTTATTAGGTGGGTTGCGTGAACTGCAAAAAACGGCACGTTTAGCGGGCCATAAACTTGAATTAGCTTTTAGTATTGGTGGCTGGAGTATGTCCGGTTATTTCTCCGTGATGGCGGCTGATGCGGTACTGCGTCGTGTTTTTGTTGACAGTATTGTTGATTTCTTTGAGCGTTTTCCTATGTTCAGTTGTGTCGATATTGACTGGGAATATCCTGGAAGCCCGGGAGAGGAAGGTAATGTTATTAGTGATAAAGATGGAGAACATTATGCTCTGTTAATTAAAGAATTACGTGAATCTTTGGATAGTCGATTTGGACGAGAGGATAGAAAAGAGATCTCCATTGCTTGTAGTGGTGTAAAAGCGAAATTAAAAACCTCTAATATTGCTGAATTAGTCAAAAATGGTCTGGATAATATTTACTTAATGAGTTACGACTATTTTGGTACTGGTTGGGCACCTTATATCGGCCATCATACTAATCTCTATTCGCCAAAAGATCCTGATCCATCAGAGGCATCTGATTTATCCGCGGAAGTTGCTATCAATTACTTACATCAGGATCTTGGCATACCTTTGGAGAAAATTCATTTAGGTTATGCTAACTATGGCCGTGCGGGCAAAGGGGCAAATCTTGAAACGCGCGAATATAATAAAACTGGCGATGCATTAGGAACAATGGAAAAAGGTTCACCTGAATTCTTTGATATTGTTAATAATTATCTGGATAGTGAACACACTCTCGCTACCGGGAAAAATGGCTTTGTGTTAATGACAGATACCAATGCTGATGCTGATTTCTTGTTTAGTGAAAAAGAGGGGCACTTTATCTCATTAGATACCCCTCGCACGGTGAAGCAAAAAGCGGAATATGTCGCTAAGAATAAACTGGGAGGCATATTTTCTTGGTCAGGCGATCAGGATTGTGGCTTGTTGGCAAATGCGGCCAGAGAAGGGATGGGCTATATTGCCAAATCTAATGATGAAACCATCGACATGGGGCCACTTTATAATCCGGGTAAGCCCTATTATTTGAAATCTATTGGTTAGGTGAAGAAAAACGCCGGTTAATTTTTCTTTGCCAATAAAAAGGGATATTGCTTTTCTTATCTGTTAGTTTTTTCATGCTTAAAATAATCATGTTCAACCCGATATTCTAGGGCTGAACATGATTATTTCTGTAAAACGCGACCATTTACCGTTAAGCTATCCCATCAAGCATTTAAGCTATTTGGGCAGAGAAAGAGATAATGACAAATTCAGCCACTGAGTTAGTAACAATTTACGATCTGCATAGCCATACGACTGCATCGGATGGTTTACTTTCACCAGCAGAATTGGTCGAACGAGCGGTGGCAATGGGCGTTAATGTATTGGCCGTGACTGATCACGATACGACAGACGCTATTTTGCCGGCCCATGAATATATTAACCAACATGATTTGCCATTAAAGCTCATATCAGGGGTTGAGATATCCACACTGTGGCAAAATATCGAGATTCATATTATTGGTCTGAACATTGATATTCAGTCAAATGCAATGATTGAATTACTTAATAAACAATCTGAACTTAGGAAAGAAAGAGGAATTGAAATAGGTCGCAAGCTGGCAAAGGTGGGTATTTCCGATGCTTGGGCAGGAGCGAGCCGATTAGCGAATGGTGGACAAATAACACGAGGCCATTTTGCCCGTTATTTAATTGAAATGGGCAGAGAGCCAACAATGGCGAAAATATTTAAAAAATATCTGGCAAAGGGAAAAATCGGATATGTTCCACCTCAATGGTGTACAATTGAACAAGCTATTGATGCCATTCATCAATCAGGTGGTCAAGCAGTCATTGCGCATCCGGGACGATATGATTTATCGACCAAATGGTTGAAGCGTCTGATTGTTTGGTTTAAACAACATGGTGGTGATGCAATGGAAGTTGCACAGTGTCAGCAGGCACCTAACGAGCGGCAATATCTTGGTCAGTTGTCACGGGAACATGATTTGATGGCTTCGTTAGGTTCTGATTTTCACCAGCCTTGTTCATGGATAGAGTTAGGGCGTAAATTGTGGTTACCCGGTGATGTGGTACCAATATGGCGTAACTGGTCACTGTAGGGGCAGCATAAAATTAAGAGGTAATTTATGAGCCAGTTTTTTTATATTCATCCAGATAATCCGCAGCCCCGCTTAATAGGGCAAAGTGTGGATGTGTTGAAAAAAGGTGGGGTGGTTATTTACCCCACTGATTCCGGTTATGCGATTGGTTGCCATCTGGAAGATAAAGATTCGATGACTCGGATATGTCGTATTCGCCAGTTAGATAGTCATCATAATTTCACCTTAATGTGCCGGGATTTGTCGGAGATATCGACTTATGCTTATGTCGATAATCCGGCTTTTCGTCTGATTAAGAATAATACTCCGGGCAATTACACGTTTATTTTGCGTGCGACGAAAGAAGTCCCTCGTCGTTTGATGAATGATAAGCGGAAAACCATCGGATTACGTGTTCCATCTAATCCAATTGCCTTGGCGCTTCTTGAACAAGTGGGTGAGCCATTGATGTCCACGAGCCTGATTTTGCCAGGCAATGATTTTGCTGAATCTGATCCTGAAGAAATTAAAGATAATTTGGGAAAACGGGTTGATCTGATTATTCACGGGGGTTATTTAGGGCAACAACCTACCACCGTAATTGATTTAACCGAGGATACGCCGGTTGTAATACGGGAAGGGGCTGGCAATATCACGCCATTCTTATAAGCTACGCAGTAATTATTTTCAGAATCTATATAAAGCCTGTATATTATACGCAGGCTTTATATTTTTGGTTTTTTAATTGAATCGAAATGGTTATTATTGTTTCGAATTATTAATACTGACTCAATAAAATAAAATCATCATCTATTTAATAATTAAGTTGATTTTAATAACGTGATAAGGAAATATTTACCTAACCAAAGGTAAGTGTGTTCGCCAATTATTTGACTATACCATTAGATATAAAACCTTTGGTCTGAGCTATTTAATATAAATAATAGCGCAAGGCTATTCATCCATTATAAAATCAAGGGATATTGAAAATGTCAGTTATTAATTTCTCCGATAAACCAGTTGATGTCGCTAATGTTCATGCATGGCCGAAATCACCAGATAGGGATTTAATTGCATGTGGACGTGACGCATATGCTGAAAAATCAGTGCAAGAAGCATTGAGCGGAGATCCTGATAAAGCGGTAAAATTAAGTGAATTAAATGATATTTTGGCTGCCTGTGAACCTTTTGACTTTAAAGGCGTCACGTTATATGCAAAAGATCCTGTATTGACCTTAATTAAAGCGTTATCAGAGAAGAATGCCTATTTAGTCGATGATTCATATCCTCCTGAGCAATGGCAAAGCGGGGGAGTTGATAAGCATGACCGTATTAAAGATTTTATTGAATCCCCTAACATGTTTATTAAAGGGATAGAGATGATCGATATGGGCCAGCTTTATCTTGGTAATTGCGGCTTTGTTAGTACCATTGGGGCAATTGCATCCCATCCTGAAGGGCATAATTTGTTATTTTCTGCTATCTATCCGCCGGTTTATAACCCAACGGGGGTTTATTCGATTAGAATCATCAATCAATCGAAAATTGGTTATTTATTGATTGATGATGATCTGCCACGAGTTAGTTTTTCTGATATGGAAGATAAAAATGAGTTTTGGTATTACCTGATTGAAAAAGCATTTGCGAAATTGCATGGAAGCTATGAGAATTTAGGCGGCGGTAATGAGATCTATTTTGGTATAGAATCGACAGAAAATACCAGTATTAATCGGGATAATCAGGATCGTATTTGGGATGAAAAATTTATCGATATCTTCAAAATAAAACATCATGTGACTTATCAAGGAACGGGTTACTCTACGGATTTGGTATCAGGTCATGCTTATTTAATATTAGATGCTCAGCAATGGAATGATATTAAGTTAGTACGATTGCATAATCCGTGGAATGTCGTTAAATATAAAGGTCCATATTCTCCGGGCTCTGCTGAATGGGAAAATATTCCAGAAGACGTGCAAAATGATATATTCCAGAATAGCCGATTTGAGGGGAAATCATTCTGGATGCCATATGATCTCTATGTTAAGAATTTACCAAAGATTAGCGATATGTATCTCAGTGAAACTGTTCCTGATTCACTGAAAAGTATTGCAAATCCCTCTCCAATTCAAGAGTGATAGGATATCAGTTTTGTCAGGATTGATTTGTAAGCCTCTAATTTAATATTAGTACCTGGTAATTAATAGTAATTTAATGAAATGGTGGCCTGAAATTTATAATTTATGGTCACCATTATATTGTTTGAAATTATATTTATTAATTATTTGATAATTGAAAGAATAAGTGGGTAAGTCAATTTGGTTATCAGTGCACCTTTTTCCCAGGCGGGCAGAGAATTATACAACAGCCCTAAATCGTTCTGGTTTTCTGTCGTCACAAACTGGCTGAGATGGTTGAAATTTTTAATCCTAACTCTGTATCAGACTGATAAATAAAAAATATTAATATAAAGTTAAAGTAATCCCAGCCGTAGCTGACTGGGATTAGAGTTTTATCTATACCCGTCATCTTTCAAGTTGCCTCTTTGTTGGCTGCACTCGCTCACCCCGGTCACATAGTTATCTATGCTCCCGGGGATTCACTCCCTTGCCGCCGCGATGCATCTTGAAATCCATAGGATATAGACTTACTAGCCATTAGTAGATATTTTAGTTAACGGACATTGTGACATTTTTTGAATTACAGAATGAACTGTACCAGCAGGTAATAATGTCTCCTTTATTGTATTCCCATCATCAATACTCCAAATTAGGCGATCATTTTGGCTTGTTTTCATAAAGTAAATATAATAGCCATTATCCCCCATTGCAGTACAAGTCATATCAAACAAGCCATCAATAAGATCTTCTCCTTCTCCTGTAAAATAACTTTCTGCATTTCTGTATAAGGTAATAGGATCAAAGGGAATATCATTACATGGCAACTCATCTATTTTCATATTTGAGTAAAAGCCAATTGTTGTTCTTAATTCAAAAACATCAACGATGTCAAATAATTTATTCCCTTCTAAGTAGAAAAAAAATACTCCATTTTTCCAAAAGTTATCTGGAGAGTTCCATGACTCAACAATGTCAAATTGAAGAGAAAAGTAAAATGGATCACCATAAATCATTTTAGTTTCACTCCTAGTTTTTTCTGAATATCACTTGGCACCTGTTTGCTTGTTAAGGCATTGTTAATATCTCCGGTGCTGCCATTCCAATGATATTCTCCGTTAGTTCCTTCGAATCGGTGAACGTTACCGTTCTTGTCTACTGAGAATCGAACCTCTTTATTGTTATAGTTTTTTGAGCTTGGTATAGAGTTTTCAAAAAGAATTAGAGAATCTCTTGGTTCTATTCCTGCATTTTTGCGATTTCCATCACCTCCGGGAGTATGTTTAGGATTTGATTTGTAAATTAACCCATTAGAAGCGGTTATGGGTTCCGGTACTGGTATTGCGCTTCCTCGGTGTTTCCCAACAATCGAAGCAACGGAAACTTTGCTGCCGATAGCACCACCAATACCGGCAGATTCTACCGCCTCTTTGGCTATTAGTGCACCTTTTTCCCAAGCAGGCAGCGAGTTATACAACAGCCCTAAATCGTTCTGGTTTTCTGTCGTCACAAACTGGCTGAGACGATGAGTATCTTCAGCCGATAAGCCAAACATCCATCTCAGACCATTGATGGCATCTGCTGTTTTTATTCCTCCTTCCATTTCGGCCTGATAGGTCAGTGTGCATAACCCACCATTCCCGGCACAATGAGATAACATGTCTGCCCGTTGTGCAGCGCTCAGTTTGTTGTATTTGTTCCAGATTGCTTCGGTAGGCGTTCCTTGCTCATTGGCTTCCTGGAGCTCTCTGGCCAGATTGTAGGCATTCATGGAGTTCAGGTGGTTAAAGAGAATAACAATTTCCCCAGCATTAGCCCCACTGTTAGCGCCTTTGGCGCTGTTGGTCGCAATGGCACCTGCGACGCTGCCGATGATTTTGCCACCCGCCTGAATTTTCATTGGATCATTGAATGTTTTATCCAATGTTATCGCGGCCAGTTCTGCGGCTAATGCTCCAGCCGCCGCCCCTTTGGCATCACCGCCGCCAATTTCCGCAGCAAGGGCAGAAACCGCCGCATGGCTGATAGCTTTTCCGGGTAAATCTAACACCTGACCGTTAGCCCCAATCAACCCGGCACCTTCGGCGTTAATCTGGCTGCCAATATTGGCAAGTAATGCGGTGGTAAAATTGTCCTTAAAACTACCGCCATTGATGGCTGTACCCAGGCTGGAACTGATAATGGATTGACCTGCGATCCGTTGAGCCACTTTGCTCCAGTCGCCGTTGCTCAGTTTAGGTAATGTCACTTTTGCCGGGTCAATTTGAGCACCATTGGCGGCTTTATCCCATCCCATGGCGTTATCAAAACCCGCCAGTGCGCCACCCATTGCCATTGATGTGACAGTTGATTTTACTGTCTCACTGTTTCCCATATCCTTAAGGGTTTTCGATAGGTTTCCTTCATTATTAATAAGCTTAACCGCTGCCGTAGCAGCTAGAGATGAGATACCCGCAGAAACTGCGCCGTATGTGGCGGTACTCACTGTTGCCGCAGTTGCAGCACTGGCTCCGGCTGCGGTAGCGGCACCACTGGCTGCACCCGCGGCACTATTGGCAGCAGCTACAGTTACCCCGGCCCCGGCTGTGACTACAGCAACGGAGATAGCAATAACCGCAGAAACGACAGGATTTAAATGCTGGCTCTTATGATCCCAATTCTCATAAGCATCCTGAACTTCATTCCAGTTGACATCTTGACGTTGGCTTAACTCTTTTAACCAGGCTGTTTCAGAAGTGTTGCCAAGAGCAGCCAATACCGCCTGTAAGGATTGTCCTTTCTGTGTTTTGATATCAGCACTGATCCCATTTGCGGCCTCAATCGTTAATTTTCCACCAATGTGAACCGAAGGCAGCACCCATGTTTCTGCACGATGACCACTATCTCTGTTCTTAATGAAAAATCCTTTAGACTGGCTAATGGTCTGTTCAAAAGAACTGTCTTTAACTGCTTTAAAGTTTATTTTTCCATGTGTACTGGTCAGTCTGGCATTTTTATTTGTTTCAATTTTGCTGGCTTCATATGTACTGTCATCTCGGCTGAGTAAATTAATATCTCCATCAGCAATAAATTCAGTCACTTTATTGGTGACTGAATGATGGGTGGTAGTTGAAGTCTTCTTTTTACCATACCACTTACGTTTAGTACTGGAGGTTGTATATTCAGTCACATCTTCCTGTGCTTGTGCATAAAGATAACCCCCTTTAGCAGCAATATCTATTACACCTTTAGCTAAAAGTTTAGTTGCTTGAAATAAAAGACCTTCTCCGGTAAAAATGGTTAAATTATTACTGCTGGTTAATTTGGCTTCTTTATGTGTAATAGATGATCTGGAATTTGTGTTTTCAGTATCTACTGCGGATTTAAGGTATGTATACCCACCAGAAGTGAGGGTCATATCACTTTTAGAAATTAAACTTGAACCTTCTAACTTTATATTATCATTAGCTATTAAAGTTAATTTATTACCTGCATTAACAGAAGTAATGTGGCTTACTCTTCCTTCTCTCATCAGAAGACCGTCTACATTACCATAAGCAACAGATAAATTGAGATCTCCACCAGAATTCATCAATATGTTTTCTGTTGCATTCAATGCAGAGTTGGTTACATTCAAATCTTTCCCCGTCGATATAGAGATACTATTAGCTGTAATAGGAATTCCCCATAATGTAGAATTTTGAGAAGAGTTTATTATAACGTCTTTTCCTGCGATGAGTTTTACACCACTAATATCCAGATTTATACCACCATTAATGGATATGGACTCGGATGAGTCTAGAGTGGTTTCACTTCTGCTTATTTTAATATCTCTGACCGCAGTTAAAGTCGTATTCTTGTTTTTTGTTAAATAATTGATAAAATTTAAATCTAAGTTTGTTCCTGAATAAAATGTTAAATCTCCTGATGAGTTTATTATATTACTTCGATCATCAATATCAGGCCCGATACTAAATCTTGTAGATTTATAAGCGGATATTCCTGAATTTTTGCTTATTAATGAAACATTATGTCCTTTTAATACCGTTGATAAAATATTAATGGCATCTGGAAATAATAATTTACCCCAAAATTCATACGGTGCTTTATAATAGGTTGAAAGTATAGATAAATCACCTGATTTAGATATGATTTTAGAATCGGTAAGATCGACAACGTTAGCATCTGATGAGATAATGTTGATATCTTTTTCAGCATTTAATCGTGCTGATTTTAATGTAAATCCATTTGCATTTAATATAAGATTATTTTTAACTTTGATATCATCAGTTTCTGCATTTAATAGATTTAATGTTTTTTCTTTCCAACTAGGTGTAATCGGCGTATTCAACTTGTTTTCATTAATAAGTTCCTTATTTGACGTAATTTTAACCTCGCCAAGAAAATCAATAACTAAATTCCTTCCAGAAAATAGCATTGTCTTATTTGTGAATGAGTCAATTTTTGTTTCATTAGAAGGATTATTTCGAAGAAGATTCCAATCTTGCTGTTTTATATCTGTGTTATTTCTATCTAATACATGTATACCCGTCATCTTTCAAGTTGCTTCTTTGTTGGCTGCACTCGCTCACCCCGGTCACATAGTTATCTATGCTCCCGGGGATTCGTTCCCTTGCCGCCGCGATGCATCTTGAAATCCATTGGGTATATTTCTCTGTCGTTTTCCTGCCTATTTCTGTATTTATAGTATGGATTATTAAATACAGGATGTGAACTATTTATTATAAAATGTGGATAGGTATTTCCATTATCATTATATAGATTTTCAGTATTTATAAATTTAGTGCTTGTAAAATGACTTCCGGTCAAAAATACATCGCCTTTTCCATGTATTTCACTGTTTATATTTAATAAATTATCACTATTTATATATAAATTTCCTCCAGATGAAATTAAACTGCTATCATAATTTTCTATAAAGAACCAATTTCTCATGTCACTGAGATCATCAATATTACTAAAGTCAAGAAAATCGTTTTTTTCAGGTTTAATATTAGAAAGGAGATAAAGATCTCTTATATTGAGCATCTTATGAGATCTGGCAACTAAATCGCCTTTATTCGTCTTTATGGTGGCAGATCTATTTTCAATAAGATGACTTTTATCTCCTTGTGCATTTTTCTGTATCCACATATTATTATTGGCTTGCAGCAAGGCTTTATTACCGCTATTACGCACAGTATCGCCAAATATCCGCATATCCCGGCCAGCAGTCACGCTACCTTTATT
>NZ_JBHFKT010000023.1:0-82021 GCF_042879335.1 Photorhabdus sp. RM96S
CAGGGTCTGGTTCGGATTCATGGGCGAGTATTAAAAAGAAAAATAAGGAGAATGAGATCATATAATTACGGTTCATTCAAGGGGGGGGTAAAAAAGTATGCTCGCGCCCTGCAATGAATGCTCTTTGGGGGCATTGATATCTACCACGTCCTAAAGGACGTGGCTCCCTACAGTCACTACCGCTTCGATCTTTAATAGAAATTTACCGCTATCTTTGAGGAAGCCAAAAGGAGCTGGCATTCTCACTATTATCATATGACTAGATATGTATAACATCATCTGACTGCGAGATCTTTCTATTGCTATTTCATAATAGTATTTAAGATTACATATCAACGAACGCCGTCTAGCGCCCCATGTAGAATGATTAGAGTTTTCTTTTTTTAACAATCCTGTAGGTATAAGATCAATTATAGTCATATGGGCAGAGTTCTTCATTGAAAAAGATATAATTAAAAATAGCGTCCTTAGCACAGACTGCAAAGTATAAGTTATTTAGAAAAAGGGGAATTATCATGTTCAACCGCCCTCCAAGAAACTAAGCTACCAGCTACTGACTTCTTGCCCTTAATAGCTTCTCTCGTCTCGTTTAATGACAATCTATTCTCTACAACATTAAGTTGCTCATTATGAATATGGCAACCACTAGATTTAAGCCAATCAGCTTTGAAGTATGCATATCCTAAGTTATATAACTGCTTTTCAATACACTTTTGGCAATAGCAAATTTAGACATGCTGCCCTGAGTAGCTTTTCTGTTTCTCCGGGTAAAAAACATCAATAAAAAGGGACCTTAGTGAAAAAGGGGAGGAAAAGTAAGTGCGATTAACATATTTGTTTTTTTCATATAGGACGAATAAATCATTAGGATTAAAAGTCTCAAATTCACTTCTTGCTTGATAGGGAACACTAGGCTTATCCCCCCAACCTCCATTAGTTAAAACTATATCCAGTCCGTTTTAAAACTCGAAAAATAAAGCTCTGTCATGATTCACCTAACGCCAGGCCAAAACCGTTTTTCCTTTTACTCATACCAACCTTCCCCCTGATTTTAGCGCATTCAGAAAAACCAGATTAAGTAGCCTTCTTTGCAAAGGCCGGCGCACAACGCAGTGGCCAATATTAAATATTAGTTGAACACTACATACCAGAAATGAGCATAACTTGTAAGAATTAAGTGAACACAACCAAGACTATTGGAGCATATTGTTGGAAAACGTTACACACAGAGGATAGAGCGAACCAATCTCACCCTACGGACACGGTTAAAGAGGTTAGCGAGAAAAACGATTGGCTTTTCCAAATCAAAATCTATGCACGACAAAGTGATTGGTACGTTTATCGAAAGAGAGTATTACTATTGAATCAATTAGTTGAAGAAATAATTCATTGCATTCAGTTTGACTAATTAAGGATACACTGCTTTACTTAATTACATTCGGCATACAAGTTGATTGCATCCGAGTAACAACACACTCATGGCAAGACATTCATTCATAATTTATAAAAATAAGGTTGTGATATGTCTCTGAATAAAATCGTCTATCAAGACAATGTCGGCGGTATTGTTGCTCTTCTTCCCACGGGGAAAGTGGCTTATTTTCATCCCTCGGTGAAGCCTTATATCGAACAATTTAACCGGGGCGACATGCCGAAAGATATGGCTTTCTTTGAAGATTTTATTCTCGAATCTCCTTTTGTCGCGCTGGATAATTTTCACCTTTCCGCACCTGCGATCGCTTTTATTGAAACCACCAACCTCTGCAACCTGCGTTGCCAGCATTGTTATGCCTGGTCGGGGAAAAAGCGGGACAACGAACTTTCCACCGAAAGAATTAAGGCGCTCATTGATGAGTTCGAGGCCTTGGGGGTCTTGCAAGTCTTTCTGACTGGGGGCGAATTGTTTGCCCATAAAGATGCTATCGAGATCATTCAGCACGCCCGGCAAAAGCCATTTAGTACCCAAATTTTTAGTAATGGCCTGCTCATTACGGAAGAAAAACTCAAGCGCATCCCCAAAGGTCAGTCGTTTTTTGTCAGCTTTGATACCGCCGTACCGGAACGAACCGTGCGAGGAAAAATGAACTTCCCGAAATTAAGAGAATGCTTCGAGCTCATGAGTCAGTATGGCCATGTCGTCCGCACCGCCGTGTCTGTCCATAACCAGAATATCAATGATGTTGAAGAAATCTTCCAGTGGTGTGTGGACAACGGCTTTCCCCGCCCGCAATGGCTGGAAACACATCCCATCGGCAGGGCATTGCTCAATCCACATATCATTTTACAACCTGAACGGCTTGATGAAGTCTTTGCGATTTACGAACGTTGTATGGATCGCTTTCAGGGAGATGATGCCGATTCCCCGCATGAGTCCCTGATGGGGAAAAAGACAGGCGCGTTCACCTCCGATGACATTCACGGCGTTGAGACCATTAAGTTTTGTCAGACCTTGGAGTGGGCGACCCAACAAGAAAAATGTGGCCGTTCAACGGCTTATGTGAATAGCTCTGGGGAAGTGTTTCCTTGCAGTAACTGTATGAGTAACAAGATGTATGGTGCCGGAAATATTAAAGATCGGTCCTTTCAGGAGATATGGGAGACAGGCTTCTCAGATTTCAGGGGCAAGACCTTTGCCAGACATACCGTCTGTCAGTCCTGCGATGTTCAGCAAAGTGGCGTCTGGTGTCAGTTTCGCTGTCCTCCGCTTGCGAAAAATGTGTCCGGGAATGAAGCGGGCTGTGGCGCAACCGAGTATCTGCGGCTGTTTATGATTAAATCGCATCAGTATTGGACGTTAAGAAGACGCCAGGGTTTGAAGCTCAAATTGATCGCACCGGACAATTAAGTCGCGGCTCATTCTGGCAGTGGCTTTTTTGTTGTTTCACTCACAGCAATAGGAGCAAAAGCAATGAGTAAAAAAAGAGTTCTCGATATGATCCCGGATGAAGGGGCATCGATTGTCGCCTCTCCCGGAAAGAAATTTACCCGGATCCATATGGATCTATCCGCAGATGATGGCATTACTCTAGCGATGGTCGGCGCTGCAACGTCTTTAGCCAATAAAGAGAATCGCCATTCCATTACGCTCAAACCGACGAAAGAAGGGATTACCTTAGCCATGGTAGGGGCAGCCTCTGCGGCCTTGAAAAAGTAATCACAGGTGTTGCGTATGTGCATTCTCAATTCTGTACATACGCACACTTTTTGCGAAGACGCGTTTTGCAGACAGGTCCGGGACGATGAACCCTACTTCTCAGCACTATCATTTAAAAGATGCGGATCACCAGCCTTTTCGAGTGCATATGACGGTGCCCGATACCCCATCATCTCCGCTTTGCTGTGTGTTCTTGCATTCCGGTCACATGACGGCATTTGATGCCCCCGCCCGGGAAAATGAATTCTTCTCCGCACTGCAACGGAATTTAGCAGCGCTTGGTATCGCGACCCTTGATTTTGATTTGCCTGATAAAATGCAAGCGGACGAAATCGCCTGCGCGACGGATATCCAAAAACGATATGAACGCTTCAATCAGGTGATTCAGGCCCCACTTTTTGAACCATTCAAGCGCAACTACTGTGTGATCGGGCTGTCCTTAGGCGGACAAATCCTATTAAAGCTGCTTGAAGATTCAAATCATGCCCATGCTCACTGCCGACAAGTTTTTTTACTCAGTACCGTGGTTGAACAACCTGTGTATGTCTATGCAAACCCCGATGCCATTCATCTAATTTATGGCAGCCGGGACTGCATTGCCTATTGTGATGAGACAACCGAGACCGTCGAACAAGTCTGCTCCCCGGACACTTATTCAAAAGACAGCGCTGACTATGTGGTGACACGCAAATCACAAGAGAAACACATTCATATTCTTCAAGGTGTTGGACACTTGATGGATATGCAGACGACAGACAACCCGCCCTGCGATCCGGCCGATTATCTTGCGGCTCTGATCGCCGGCGAATCCAAATCTCCATGTACCGCATCTGTTGAGGCGAATCATGCCAATCATTGAATACCTCTCGCTGGAACCTGCACCGCCAGAAGCATTTTTGAAAACTATCTGTGACCGGATTCAGGTGATCTTGCAGCTCGCGCCCAATCATGTGTGGTCGTTCTGGCACCCGATCGATCCGGCTTGTTTCTTCAAACCGGACTGGGAAACCGCGAGCGCTTCGGCCCCGCTGGTCAAAATTCGCTGTAAATCCACGTACTCCAACCAAGCCGTGCAAGACATCATCACCTGTGTTGCCAATGGCATTGTTGAGGTATTTGGCGTCAACCGGGATGAGATCTATATCGTTGTCGATCGGGTACATCCTGACCATTTATTCGTAAGAGGGCAGCTATGGAGCCAGTAGATACCACTATATTTACCCTACACCCGATTGGCTGGGTGAGAAATGAGAGAACGACCACTCAAGACGATTTCTGGGGCAGCGTGATCTCAACCATCACGCTCGATAGCAACCAGTTCACCCCGGCAGCGACGCAAGGTTTGAGTGAGTTTTCTCACTTGGTAATTGTGTTTGCGATGCACAAAGTCCCTGCTGAAAAAATCGTCACCGGTGCAAGGCACCCGCGGGGTCAGACGGAGCTGCCGCTAGTCGGCATCTTCGGGCAACGGGCCAAAGCGCGCCCCAATCGGCTGGGGGTGTCTTGCTGTGAACTGCTGGCCTGTGATGGGCTGACCTTAACCGTCAAAGCCCTTGATGCCATTGATGGCACACCGGTGATCGACATCAAACCTTATATGCAAGCCTTTGAGCCACAAACAGAAATACGTGAGCCTGCATGGATCTCGGCCATTATGGCACAGTACTATGACTAACGAGTGATTCATGCCCTGAATCATTACTGACATTCGAGGAGCATCATCATGATGCGCATGGCCCATCCGACTGTTTTAGAAACATTGTTACATGACAATCCAGAACTCAATATTCCGGTTCACGAGTACAATATTAATGTGACCTCAAATCACGGGGATATTCTCAATGATGTAGACACCTTTCAGGCCTACAAAGACTTTGATGGTGCCGGCAAAGAGACCCATCTCTACCTGCACTTGCCTTTGTGTGATTACATCTGTCACTACTGTAATTACGTCAAACGACGGATCAAAGCCAATGACAAAATGCATGAGCTGGAGATTTGGGCAGATTTGCTGATTCAGGAATCCAATTTGTATCTGACGCAGGTGCCGTGGGTGCGTCAGGCGCAGATTAAGTCATTCTACATCGGCGGCGGCACTGGCGCATTATTACTCAATAATCCGGTGGCGATCACCAAACTGATGACCTATATTCGCGAGAATTATCAGCTGGCGGATGACTGTGAAATCAGCATTGAAGGCAACCCGGAAAATTATCTCCCGCAGCATGTCGAACTCGCCCTGTCGCTAGGATTTAACCGCTTCAGCATCGGCATTCAAAGCCTGCAAAATGAGGTGAATGACTTCACCAATCGTCGTCATACAAAAAGAAGACGCCCTGAATGCCATTCACGTTTTAAAACAAACGGGGAAACCCTTCAGTACCGATATGATGTTTGGCCTGCCGCACCAAACCATCGACACGGTCACGCAAGATATCCGCACGCTGGTCGAAATTGAGGTACCGGCGATTACCATCTATCGGCTGAGAAATTCTGATCGGGAAAGTATGGGCATTGGCAACGCGTCGGTATGGAATGCAGATCGGCAGAAAGAAAAGCTCGATGCACAACACTTGCTGCCGGGTGTGATTGACACCTACAAAATGCGGGATGCGATTACCAAGATCCTTTGGGCCAATGACTATCACCCCAGTCCATGTGGCTGGTGGAATAAAAAAGGCACCTACAAGGATAGCAATATTCCCCGTGTCTCTAAAGATAAGTGGGAAAAATACAACACCATGATTGCTTTAGGGCCGGGCGCGTATGGCTGGCTCTCCGGCGGCAATGACACCATCATCCAAACGCACAATCAGACCAACATCAACCTCTATATGACCTACATGCAAAGCAACCCGACTGCGCCCCCACTCGCATTTGGCCGTGTTCTTGAAGGCAATGTCGCCATCGGGACTAAGCTCGCCTTCGCTTATAAAGCCAATCAGCCGATTCGGGTGCAGGATTATCAGACTCAGTTTGGGGTTCACATTCTTAAAGAAGCGCCTTACAAGCAAGTCTTTGATACCTTGATTCAGAAGGATCTCATCACCCTATCCGAGGACCAGTCTTATCTTTTACCGACATGGAAAGGCGAAGAGCTCCACGAAGAAGTCATGTATGTCTATTTCCATCAGATGATTGGCGGTGCGGATCAGATTCTGTGTCGGCGGGTTTCCAGTGCATAAGGGCGAATGACCATGGTCAGCAAATCCGTGACTCAGGCGGCCCCGACATCGCCCAACGAGGCCGCGTTTAAGGATTTTTTCTCTGAGCAGGCCGCGGTGTATCAGCAGTTTCGCCCGCAGTATCCGGCTGCCCTATTCGAATATTTACGGTCATGGGTGACAGGCGATCCTCCTGTTTGGGATTGCGCGACAGGCAACGGACAGGCCGCTCAAGGCCTTGCCACCTGCTTTTCGACGGTTATCGCCACCGATGCCAGCGCGGCACAAATCAATCTTGCTAAAGCCTGCGCAGGGGTGATTTATCAGGTCTGCCCGGCTGAGCACCCGCCATTTCGTGATCAGTCCATCGGTTTAATCACGGTTGCAGAAGCCATGCACTGGTTTGACCTGCTCCGCTTCTATGCAGAAGTTGCTCGGGTACTCCAACCCGGTGGGGTGCTGGCCTGTTGGAGTTATGGTCACTGCCATGTGTCTGATACCATGGACGCTGTGATTCATACGTATCGACAGACCACGTTGCAAGACTATTGGCCCACCGAAGCCAAACAAGCGGACGTCACCCACTACCCACTGCCTTCAGGATTTGAAGCCATACCATCCCCCACCTTTTATATGCTGGCGGAATGGAGATTCGAGCAATTAATGGGCTACTTATACAGTTGGTCCGCCACCCGGCGGTATCAACTGGCTCGGCATCACAATCCGCTTGATGCTGTTGAACAAGCTTTGCTACCGCTGTGGGGAGATGCGCATCAATCCCGGATGATTCAATGGCCGATGCAGCTTCGCATCAGTAAAAAGCCTGTCCACTGATTTGCTTAATTTAGATGCTGGATCTGGTTTGGTGCGCGGTGACGTTTCTCGATCAATTTGACATTATCGAACACGCCCCACATGCTTTTGGAAAGACCCAAAAGCATGGAAAAGGTCTTCTTTCATACGCTTGCCAGAATCGGATTTTCAAGCACATCCCTGTACTCAAAATCCTCAATCCCGACTCCTGCGGGCTTTTTCTTCATTTGAATGGGTGCTCGTTTTTTGAAGAAATCAAAAGATGCACTGGTAGATGATTTGAACTCGGAGTGAGGGAAAAAATTCAAGGAAGAATTTTTAGGTTTCTCAACTCAGGAGGAGCTTAGAAACCGATCCCGTTTTGCTATGATAATGTTGAATCAAAAAGAGTTTTTCGCCTGTCTTTGAGCCCTCAAAAACAGGCAGGGGCGCACACGATGCAGTAAAAGGGAGCGGTGAAGGTTGGTGCGTAACATACCTGACCCGATTCAAATGGATACATCCCAAAAGAGTCAATGTAGCGAGTTCAATGTAATCAAAAGAAGCGATAAAGGTGAGCACGCAACATACCGAAAGCAGACTCAAAAATAGACATAGAACGATTCATCCTCACATATTCTCATAAAAGGCTTGCGCTAAATCCGCCACAATATCCTGCACATCTTCCAGCCCCACAGACATTCTGACCAAAGATTGGTGAATCCCATACGCCTGTAAGGCCTCTTCCGGGTAAGCCGAATGCGTCATCGAGGCCGGATGCTGAATCAGCGTTTCAACATCCCCAAGGCTCACAGCCCGCTTCACCAACTGAAGTCGATCGAGAAACGCCTGCGTTGCAGCCTGATCTCCTCGGTATTCAAACGAGATCAACCCGCCATAGAGATCCAGCAACTGGGTCGCCAGCGCGTATTGGGGATGAGTGGCTAATCCGGGATAGTACACCTGTTTGACCATGGGATGATCCTCGAGAAAGTGGGCGACCGCCAGCGCATTGAGACTATGCCGTTGCATTCGAATGCCTAGTGTTTTCAACCCACGCAACACAAGAAAAGCCGACAAAGGCGACAGTGTGGCACCCGTCAAACATCGCAAGCCATGCATCCGAACCGTTTTCATCGTCTCTTCACGGCCCAGCACCACCCCGCCAAGGACATCCCCATGGCCGCCGATGTATTTGGTCAGGCTATGAATCACCATATCTGCGCCGTGCTCAATCGGCCTGAGCATCATGGGCGAGGCTAAGGTGCTATCGACTACCATTTGCGCATGGTAAGGTTGGAGAAGAGATGCCACCGCCTGAATGTCAATGAGTTCCAGTAAAGGATTGGAGGGACATTCAAAAAACACCAGTACTGTCTTGTCAGACAGCACCTCCCTGAGCTGTTGAAGATCAGTCATGTCAATCAAAATCACCTGCACACCAAATTTCGGTAATTCCTGAGTCAGCAAATTATAACTGTTGCCATACATCTTATTGTGCGCAATCACAACATCCCCGGACTGAAGTAAACTCCAGACAACGCTGCTGAGCGCCGCCATCCCAGATGCGAACGTCACTCCGGCTTCTGCGCCTTCCAGATCAGCCAGTCTGGATTCTAATAACGATTGGGTTGGATTATGGACCCGGCCATACACATAGCGCTGTTTTTCACCCGCAAACACCATGGCGGCCTCTTCACAGGTCTCAAAGGTATAAGAGGCGTTCACATACAGTGGCGGGGAAATCGCCTGATATGGGTCTTCAAATTGTTCTGAAGCACTATGAATGGCCCGCGTTTCCAGTTGCATCGTTCTGTTTGTATTCTTTTGAGAGATATCGCTTTGAGACATATTGCATCCGCCATTGAATTCATATTCTTTCAAAGTATAGCAGTGAACCCTTTTGCAGGTGCTGTAATACTCTGTAATAGTTTTTGTTCCGGCTGAAAAATAGACTCTCCCAATATTTCAATCAAACGCAAGAACTTAGGCCAGTTAGCCAGCATGCCAATCAGGGGCATCAATCAAGAGACTGGGTGACACAAACAGAATAAGGAACAGCAATGGAGATGGATTTATCAGGTGTGTGGTGTTGTGACGACGGGTTGACCTATCAGTTCAGACAACATCAGGATGGCAGTGTGTTTATTTGCGGGAGCGACACAACATGCACACATGTCGGCGTCGGAAAAGTCATCGATCAGTGCCTACCATCTGTAAACCTCTCATAAAATAGGGAGGATTACAATGTATAACAATTAATCATGCACAATAAGAGCAGTCACTCTGAGGTGTAAATTAGATATAAAAAGTGCAGATGTTCACTTTATGACTTACTTTGCTCTTGGGCTTTGGTGTAGCGGAGTAGGCTCGCGCAAGTTTATCTCTAGCCACTCTCTTTCATGTTTATACAGCCAGAAGAATGCCGCATTACAGTCAGACTTTATGTCATGTCGGATGGCTTCTGGGTGGTATTGACGATAAAGAAGAATCTGAAGTTGATAGCGTCGCCTTTTTGATTCATGTTTACACTGTTTACGCCAATTTACCAGTCCATCCGTAGTAGAAACGATCGGCTCAACACCCCCGGTTGAAATAGACAATCTTCGCGCGATTTCTTTACGGTGAAAGCCTTTCGTAGCAAGTTCAATTGCAATTTGGCAAACCAAAGGGGTTGGCTTAATAGGCTTTAGTCGCGTACTTATTTTTGCCCCAAGAGCAACAGCTTTTACAAAGCAGCGACTTTTGCCTATTTCCCTGCTAATGCTTGCAATTGAGTTACTTTTTTTAGGAGTGTTAAACACTTTGCTTTCTTCTGATCATTACGTGTTATGTAGTTAAATTCGGTGGTTCCAAAACCCTCTACCGACTTAGCTTTACTCAACCAATAGCTGAACAAATGTTCTGTCTTACTTCTCCGTTAATGTGACAAAAATATTTTTTCTTGGCTATCAAAAAACACTTGAAAATAATCATGTAAATAATAAGTTTTAATTTCAAACATTCTAGGCAAGGAAAATAAAAATGATAAATAAACCGATTGTCTATGATTTTCATGGTGATAAACCATTAAATACACCTTTTACTGATATAAAGCCTCAAGATATTCATATTTATCTTGATGAAATTAACGATCTTGTTAATAAAAGATTAAACGGTGTGTTAAATAATGGGTGTTTTTCTCGTGAGCTAATGAATAACCTCTCTAGTAGATCGATAGAGATTAAAAATGTCTAATAGATTATTGGTAATAGAAAAAAACCCATCCGGTTCGATTGGGTTAAAAAAAGCAAAAGAGCTGGGTGCTTATATTATATTCATTGGATCAAGGAAGTACTATAATAAAGTATCTGATAATGATTTACTCTATATTGATGAATTCTTCGAAGCAGATACTAATGACGATGAACTTGTTCTAAATATGGCTGAGCATATCAATGCTAAGAAAAAAATACAGGGTGTTATTACATTTATGGAGTTCTATGTTCCCCTTGCGGCTAAAGTATCAGAAACATTAGGTCTTAAGGGAATAACATATGAAAATGCATTGAAAGCAAGAAACAAACACCTAATGAGAGAATCTTTTGGGCAAAAAAATGTTCCTATCCCTAAATACGCTCTAATTTCGAATGTTGATAGTGCAAAAATAGAAGCAGCCAAAATTGGGTATCCAAACATTATAAAACCTATTAACATGGCCGGAAGTCGAGGTGTTTTACGTAATGATAATGTCATCGAATTGGAAAGGAATTTCCGTGAAGTCTGTGAAATAACTCCTCCATTTGGAGTAAAAAGATCTTCTTTACTTTTGATAGAAGAATATCTAGAAGGACAAGAATACAGTATTGAATCTATTTCCTTTAATGGTGTTGTGAACATTATCACAATTACTAAAAAATACGTATCAAATAATGGTTATTTTGTTGAATTAGGGCATACATTGCCTGCTAATCTACCATTACAACAAAAAATTGAAATAGAAAAAGTGGTAACACAAGCCTTGCTCGCGTTAGGTATTTATAATGGAGGAGGACATACCGAGGTTAAGGTAACAAGTGATGGTGTCAAAGTCATTGAAGTAGGCGCTCGGTTAGGAGGAGATCATATTCCTGAATTAGTGGAAATGGCTACCGGTATTGATATGTGGAAAGCAGTTATCCAAGTTTCGTTAGATATTTCACCTGACTTGAGTAAGAAGTTCAATAGATATGCCTCTATTTCTTATATCACAGCACCTTCTGGCATTGTTAAAAAGATAAATTACACCAAGAATGGCTTTGTCCATTTTGATGTTAATGTTGGAGAACATATTGAATCACTGAAAAATAGCTCTCAACGATTAGGGTATGCTATTGCGTGTGGCGTAACAGCGGAGCAGGCTGAATTTGATAGTCACCACCTTAAAGAGAGTGTTATTATCGAAATAGAGTCAGAGTAACTTAATACGTATCCTGGTGAACCAATGGCATCTCTATTCAGATTATCTTTATTAAAACATTTACCTCCCCCAATTTTTATCATGTTACTGGGGACACTGTTAACAAGAGCCGCCTATTTTATGGTTTGGCCTTTTTTAGCGATGATCCTTTATCGGCAGTTTAACATGTCAGCGACAGGGATTGGCGGATTATTGGCGCTGTCGAGTATCTTAGGCTCAGTGACAGGCATTTATACCGGATATTTGTCTGATATTTTTTGCCGCAGAACAATAATGCTTATCGGGGTGATGATAAGCATTATCTCATTCATCATGATGTCCTTCTCATCTTCACCTATCTTATATTTAATCGCTATATCCGGAATTAGTATTGGGCGTGCTCTGTTAGAAGCGTGTAGCAAAGCCTTACTGCCTATCTCAATAGGGCTATTTTATTTGCCATTTTGAACCTGGGTAGTGCTCAAAATCCTCACGTACTACGTGTACGCTCCGGTTTTTCCGCGCTGTCCGTGTTCACTGTTCATTGATAAGAATGGCCTGCAACAATTACGCCTATTGAGATAGGCTCTTAATTGGCGATTATATTGACTCTCCTAAAGAGAGAGTCAATACAATACTATCGATATTATTTGGTCAATGTTGGCGCTGCAATTGGTCCTTATATTGGCTTAGCCTCTGGCCTATCGGCACAGAGAGAAACTTTTCTAATTACAGCCATTGTTTATTTTGTTTATGGTATTATATTGCGTGTCTTTTTATTATCTTCAAAAAAGGAAGAGAAAATAAAAAAATTCAGCAATGACATTAGCTTTACAAAAACATTGAACATAATTATTTCTCACCGAACATTCATGATACTTCTATTATGTAATGTTCTTGTTATGTTTGTTTATGCTAACTTTGATTCTACGCTTGTTCAATATTTATCTAGATCAAATATCAACAATGTTACCAATTTTATTGCTTTATTAGTTATTGTCAACTCATTGACAATTATCACTTTGCAAATACCAACTTTAGTTTTATTAAGAAATTTTACACCAAGAATAAAAATATTAATCGGTATCATGTTAATTGCCATAGCTCAAATCATTTTTGCATTCTCACCTATCAATACAGTTTATTATCTCTGTGTCGCAACTGTCATTCTGAGTTTTGGGGAAATAATTGCCATACCTACGTTTAATGTCGAAGTTGATAGGCTCACACCTCACCATTTAAGGGGAGCTTTTTTTGGTGCTTCCAATATGTCAAGTATCGGATCAGCTTTAGCACCTATTTACGGAGGGATCATGCTTGATTTATTTAATTCTACTCTACTGTTTTCATTATTATCCCTAATTAGCTTGATAACTCTATTGATTTATTATACTTTTTTAATCAAAAAAAATAATTAATGGTGGATGTATGAATTTCAATTTTGATGTTGTATTCGATCGTTCTGTTTTTTCATCCACTAAATGGACATACCCTCAAGACTCACTGTATACCGATAACAAGCCAACACCATTATGGGTAGCAGATATGGATTTTCAGAGTCCTCCTTCTGTCAGAAAAGCGCTTTTGAACATCATTGATTATGGCATATTGGGTTACACTAATTGTAGCTTATCAACATTAAATGCGATTACAGACTGGCAAAAAAACAGGCATGACTGGACAATTGAACCCGATTGGATTGTTCAGAGCCCAGGTGTTGTTACTGCGATTGATATTATAATTAATGCACTTTCGGAGCCCGATGATTCTATCATTATAATGACACCTGTTTATGGGGCATTTTCGCGCTCTATACTCGCCAATCAACGCTCCGCAATAACTGTTCCTCTTCATAATATTAGAATCTTCAATTAAAAATATGCTCCATATCTGTCATTTTCAGAATGATGACTGCGTCAACTGACAGAGCTAAACCCTATGGATTTCAAGATGCATCGCGACGGCAAGGGAGCGAATCCCCGGGAGCATAGAGAACTATGTGACCGGGGTGAGTGAGTGCAGCCAACAAAGAGGCAACTTGAAAGATAACGGGTATAAACCACCCAGGTCATAATTCCGGTAGTTAGATATGGTCGAGTTGCCCGAGGGGATCTCACCCATAGGCTCTCACGCAACTGGACGTGAAATAGAGTAGAGCGCCAGCGAGTTACCATTTGCTATGACACTTTTCCGAACGCCTCCTCTCCAAACCGGACATGAGACTTTCGACCTCATCCGGCTTTCCAGTATCATTTTTCCCGATTTTTAGTTGGACGAAACTTGTAAATCTCCTTACGGGCAAACTTTATTGTCTCTCCACACCAGTCACAACGCCTGAGCACATGCCCAGGCGGAACTCCATGCCCACTGGAAGTTATAGCCACCAAGCCAGCCGGTGACGTCTACCACTTCCCCGATAAAATAGAGTCCTTTTATCTGATTAGCTTCCATCGTTTTGGATGAGAGTTGGTGAGTGTCGATACCTCCCATTGTCACTTCGGCGGTGCGATAGCCCTCTGTACCGTTGGGTTGTACCCGCCATGATTGGAGGTTTACCGCCAACTGTTTTTGCTGATTTGGGGTCAGTTGTTTAAGAGCAATATCTGGGATTTGGCCGAGCGTTTGCAGGCACTCTGTCAGCCGCTTTGGTAATAATTTTGCCAAAGTATTTTTTACGCTTTGGTTTGGATGAGAACTCCGCTCTTTCTCCAGAAGGGCTTCCAGATCATTATCTGGAAGTAAGTTAATACTCACAAACTCTCCTGATTGCCAGTAACTGGAAATTTGTAAGATTGCTGGACCAGAGAGTCCTCGGTGAGTAAACAGGATATTTTCTTTGAATAGAACGCCATTTTCGGCGGTGACAATGGCGGGAACGGACACGCCAGAGAGCATATGAAGTTGCTCCAGTAGTGGTTTATGCAGAGTAAAAGGTACAAGGGCGGCGCGGGTTGGCAAGACTTTCATGCCGAACTGTTCTGCAATTCGATACCCAAAAGGCGTTGCTCCAAGACCTGGCATAGATAATCCACCGGAAGCGATAACAAGTGAGCGTGTACTTACTTCTTTTCCGTTAACGAGGATAACGAAACCTTGCTCATTTTTTTCTACCTGGCTAACTTCACTGCGCAGACGAATAGTGACCTGACCGGCTTCACACTCTTTCAGCAACATATCAACTATCTGTTGGGCGGAATCATTACAGAAAAGCTGCCCTAGTGTTTTTTCATGGTAAGCAATGCCATGACGCTGAACCAGTTCGATAAAATCCCATTGTGTGTAACGGGCCAGAGCAGATTTGCAAAAATGGGGGTTAGCAGAAAGATAAGCTGATGGTTCTGTGTACATATTAGTGAAGTTGCAACGTCCACCACCGGACATCAAAATCTTACGCCCGGCTTTTTTACCATTATCCAGAACGAGTATCCGTAAACCGAGCTGTCCAGCCTGAGCTGCACAGAACAAACCTGCTGCACCGGCACCAATAATCACCGCATCAAATTTTTCCACTGTTTTTCTCTTTATGACTAAATAATTTAGTGGGGAATTTCCCCTAATATGTTGTATTTTTGATAAGTTTGTAGGGAAAAAGTCCTTTATAACTTAAAATTGTCAATTTTTTAAAAGATATGTAATTTAATGATATATAAGGAGTATTCCTATTTCTTATTGTTATCTAGTTGTCATGAAATCAAAAAAAGTTCATATTTCACTTCCCCCGCTAGCATTTGTCACTGATAATGCGCCGCGTTCATGTCCAACTAACTGGCTTAACGTTTATGCTACATCTTTTTACTGGCCTGGATTTTCACACCAGCCTAATGTTAGTACTGGCACTACTGTTTGTGCTATTTTATGAAGCCATTAATGGCTTTCATGATACCGCGAATGCGGTAGCAACAGTTATTTATACCCGTGCTATGCGAGCACAGTTCGCCGTTGTTATGGCTGGGGTATTTAACTTCTTTGGTGTTCTTCTTGGTGGATTAAGTGTCGCTTACGCGATTGTACATTTACTTCCAACCGATCTTCTTCTCAATGTCAGTTCTGCTCATGGCCTTGCTATGGTGTTTTCCATGTTGCTGGCTGCGATTGTCTGGAACCTTGGGACCTGGTATTTCGGTTTACCTGCATCCAGTTCTCATACCCTGATTGGTTCTATCATTGGTATCGGTTTGACCAATGCGATCGTAACCGGTTCTTCTGTGGTTGATGCGTTGAATGTGCCAAAGATGATACAGATTTTCCTGTCGTTGATCCTCTCTCCTTTAATCGGATTGATCATTGCAGGGGCAATCGTGTTTCTACTGCGCCGTTACTGGAGTAGCACCAAGAAACGTAAACGTATTCATCTGACTCCCGCTGAACGAGAAAAGAAGGATGGTAAGCGTAAACCTCCTTTCTGGACACGCACTGCGCTGATTTTATCTGCGGTAGGTGTCAGCTTCTCTCATGGGGCGAATGATGGTCAGAAAGGTATCGGTTTGATTATGCTGGTGCTAATTGGTGTGGCTCCAGCGGGATTTGTCGTAAACATGAATGCCAATGGTTATGACATTGCCCGTACCTACGATGCCATTACTCACTTGCAGCAATATTATCAGCAGCATGGCGCAGCGTTATCCCATGTAATTGAACTGACTCCCTCGGTTGCTGTTGCGGAAGATGAATCGGAAGGGCGATTCCATTGTGATATTACGCGTGCTGTTGTTGTTCTTGATCAGACAGAAAGCCTATTAAAGGGCATTCAGAGCTACAGTGAGCTGAGTGCTGAACAGCGTAACAATATGCGTCGCATGTTGATGTGTATTGCTGATACGGCTGAGTCTTTGGCTAAACTGCCGGAAACCCGTGCTGAAGACGCCCGTTTCCTGAATAAATTGCGGAAAGATTTATTACACACCGTTGAGTATGCACCTGTCTGGATTATCATTGCGGTAGCACTAGCACTGTCTTTGGGAACGCTGGTTGGCTGGAAACGTGTTGCAGTCACTATTGGTGAGAAGATTGGCAAAAAAGGTATGACCTACGCGCAGGGTGTTTCAGCTCAGATGACTGCTGCTGTTTCAATTGGTGTTGCGAGTTATACCGGTATGCCGGTCTCTACTACGCAGGTACTTTCTTCTGCGGTGGCTGGAACGATGTTAGTCGATGGCGGTGGTGTTCAGAGGAAAACTATCCAGAATATCATGTTGGCTTGGATACTGACGCTGCCGGTTTCAATCGGGTTGTCCGGTACGCTTTACTGGTTCGCTTTGAAACTGATTTAATTATTTTAATGGATAATTTGAAGGCGGTATGGATCAACTATACCGCCTTTTTCTTTAATACCAAATCAACATAGAAATCAGGCAAATAACAACTAGTCCACTCAGTGCACTGGTCAAAATAAATTGTTTTCTCAACCTTTCACAACGAAGAACAACTTCTGGATCATGATGATCAAGGTAACGTTGTGAATTGATGTAGTTCACTAGCCGTATTTGCTTATTAAGTTGCCCATGAGTAGTGAAAAAGCCGTTACCGTCTACTGATTGATAAAGCAAGGGATCAGACTGACGAAGAATGGACAGCAATGCTCGTAGTGAAGAGAAGTAGCGCATCATATTGATAATGCAGACAAGACACAGTGCCCAAAACAGTGCGATTGTACTGAACATAATCCCCTCCTTAGAATGGTTAGCTAGAGCTGTCACAAAAAAGAAAAAATCAAAATTGCAGGTGGTGACACCTTATATTTATTGTAGGAAAGATAGTCAGATAGTACAAAAAACCTGTTCTGTGTCAGTTGGGACAAAACTGGCAGAAAAACATCATAAACACTTATCTAGTCAGTTTTATCCAACCATACAACTCTAGAGAGACTGATTAGTTGTTCGCGTAAATATGCTGAGTTTCAAGGAAGGCCATAAATTCAGAGTAGGATTTTGTTATCCATCAAGTGGCAGGAAGAACAATTGTGGTATATGTTGTTTGGTGGATGTTCTTTGTCCAGTCGTTGAATACGATGATCTGTGATCGAAACAGTACTTGAAGAACATCCTCAGTAGTAATATACCCTATGGATTTCAAGATGCATCGCGACGGCAAGAGAGCGAATCCCCGGGAGCATAGATAACTATGTGACCGGGGTGAGTGAGTGCAGCCAACAAAGAGGCAATTTGAAAGATGACGGGTATAAACACAGGATAGTGGCAATTTGCCCTGCCAACTCACTAATTCGGCATTATGGAAGGAGTTCGCTTATGGCTTACAAACATATTCTTGTTGCGGTTGATTTATCCCCGGAAAGTCAGGTTTTGGTGAGAAAAGCTGTTTCTATGGCTAAACCGGACAATGCCAAAGTTTCCCTGATCCATGTTGATGTTAACTATTCCGATCTCTACACCGGTTTGATTGATGTTAATCTCGGTGATATGCAGCAACGTATTACTGACGAGACCCGCAGTGCGCTGAAAGCTCTCTCTGCAAATTCAGATTATGACATTCAGGAAACCCTGAGTGGTAGCGGTGATCTGGGGCAAGTACTCGTTGATGCAATTAAGAAATATGACATAGATATGGTTGTTTGCGGTCATCATCAGGATTTCTGGAGCAAATTGATGTCTTCTGCTCGTCAGTTAATTAATACGGTGCATGTTGATATGCTGATTGTTCCTCTGCGTGATGATGAATGACAACAGATTGAAAAGTTATTCGATAAAATCGCCTGCTTATGCAGGCGTTTTTTTGGGTGAAATGGAGTGTTGTTTGGTTTATACCCGATGCAATCAAGAAATTTTTTTTACCTTTCTGCAAAAAAACTTCTTGAAAGATGAATATAGAACAGTGATATATTCAAAGGGCAAACACAACTTACCTCACATTTTCGACAAAAATAATTATTAGAAAATGGCTGGGGTCCCATCACAACCGAAGTAGAAATAAGGAATAACTAAATGAGCTGTTTACTATCTTTGTCTTCATTTCTTGGATCGATTCAACGCAGGGATGAATATCAACCAGAATATCTCCAGGCTGTTCGGGAAGTATTCACCTCTCTTTGGCCGTTTCTTGAACAAAATCCAAAATACCGCGAACACAGCTTATTGGAGCGTATGGTGGAGCCAGAAAGGGTTATCCAGTTTCGGGTTTGTTGGGTCGATGATCAGGGTAAAGTTCAGGTAAACCGTGCATGGCGAGTGCAGTTCAACTCAGCCATTGGGCCATATAAAGGTGGTATGCGTTTTCATCCATCGGTGAATCTCTCTATTCTGAAGTTCCTGGGCTTTGAACAAACCTTGAAAAATGCGCTGACAACCTTACCAATGGGTGGAGGTAAAGGCGGTTCAGATTTTGATCCTAAAGGAAAAAGCCAAGGCGAAGTGATGCGTTTTTGCCAGGCATTAATGACAGAATTGTACCGACATTTGGGGCCAGATACCGATGTGCCCGCAGGTGATATTGGTGTGGGTGGCCGTGAAGTGGCTTTTATGTCAGGGATGATGAAAAAGCTTTCTAACAACACGGCTTGTGTATTCACTGGCAAAGGTCTCTCTTTTGGCGGTAGTTTGATTCGCCCGGAAGCAACTGGTTATGGTCTGGTCTATTTCGTCAATGCCATGTTAAAACGTCATGGCATGGGGTTTGAAGGTATGCGCGTATCGGTTTCCGGTGCTGGTAATGTCGCGCAATATACGATTGAAAAATGTATGGCATTGGGAGCGAAAGTGGTAACCGCTTCGGATTCCGGCGGTACCTTAGTCGATGAGGAAGGTTTCACACCAGAGAAGCTGGCTCATCTTGAAGAGATAAAAAACCAACACTATGGCCGAGTGGAAGAATATGCCAGAGAGCGGGGTCTGACTTTCTTGAAAGGGTTACAACCGTGGTCTGTGCCGGTTGATATCGCTTTGCCATGTGCTACCCAGAATGAACTGGATTTAGATGCGGCTAAGGTTCTTATCAAGAATGGCGTTAAAGCTGTTGCTGAAGGGGCGAATATGCCAGCAACTATTTCAGCAACTGAAGCCTTTATTGAAGCCGGTGTGCTATTTGCACCAGGTAAAGCAGCCAATGCGGGTGGCGTGGCAACATCTGGTTTGGAAATGGCACAAAATGCGGCCCGTTTAGGTTGGAAGGCTGAAAAAGTGGATGCACGTTTGCATCACATCATGCTAGATATTCACCACGCCTGTGTTGAGTATGGTGGCGAGGGTAAACAGACCAATTATGTTCAGGGTGCGAATATTGCTGGATTTGTGAAAGTTGCCAACGCCATGCTTGCTCAAGGTATTCTGTAGGCTAAAAGATATCAGCCGCAATATACGGCTGATTTTTTTAACAAGGATAAATGTCAAAACGGTGGTTTTTCGTGGTGATAGCTGCTGATGCAGCAACTCCAGCTAAGGGTTCTGCATAATCAGGCCGCTTTACCACGACGCGGCGTTTTGCCAAAGCGCGTGCAGGGGATAGCAAACTATCAGCATCTTCATCAGCGCCAACCAGAGATTGGAACACTCGCATCTCTTTTTTAACCAGTGCACTTTTCTGCCTATGTGGATACATAGGATCAAGATAAACGACATCGGGCTGTGGCGTAATATCGGCCAGCGCTGTAATGCTGGAGGCATGGAGCAGTGTCATGCGTTCTTGCAGCCAGCTACCAATTTCTTCATCCTGATAACCCCGTTGCAGCCCATCATCCAGCAATGCTGCGACTACAGGATGGCGTTCCAGCATTCTTACATGGCAACCTAGTGATGCCAGTACAAAGGCATCGCGCCCCAGGCCTGCGGTAGCATCTACGACTGTTGGCAGATAATCTTTTTTGATCCCGATGGCCTTAGCGATAGCTTCACCGCGTCCGCCACCAAAGCGGCGGCGATGGGCCATTGCACCTGATACAAAATCGACATAGATGCCACCTAGCTTTGGTTCATCTCGTTTGCGAAGTTCAAGGCGTTGAGGGGTAAGGACCAACGCCATAATAGCGCTTTCGTTATGCACTAACTCCCAGCGCTCTACCAGTTGAGATAAGGCGCTGTTATCAGCGCCTTGTTCACAGATTAAACAGATTCCCACCTTAAATTATCCTTTAATACCGGCCTTGCGCAGCATTGCATCCAGTTTTGGTTCACGGCCACGGAAGCGTTTGAACAGCTCCATTGGTTCTTCGGAACCACCACGGGACAAAATGTTATCAAGGAAAGATTGCCCGGTTTCGCGGTTAAAAATGCCTTCTTCCTCGAAGCGGGAGTAAGCATCGGCTGCTAACACATCAGCCCATAGATAACTGTAGTAACCCGCGGCATAACCACCGGAGAAGATGTGGGTGAATGAATGTGGGAAACGGCCCCATTCAGGTGAAGGCACTACCGAGACCAATTTTTTCACTTCCTTTAAGGTCTTCATGGTCTGAGCACCTTTCTTTGGATCATACTCAACATGCAGACGGAAATCGAACTGACCAAACTCAAGCTGACGCAAGATCCGCATAGCCGCTTGATAGTTTTTCGCTGCTAAAAGATTATCCAACATGGATTGTGGTAGAGGCTCTTGGGTTTCATAGTGACCAGAGATAAATGCCAGTGCTTCTGGTTCCCAACACCAGTTCTCCATGAACTGGCTTGGCATTTCGACTGCATCCCACGGTACACCGCCAATACCGGAAACGCCGGCAGTTTCAATCTGGGTCAGCATATGCTGTAGACAGTGACCGAACTCGTGGAACAGCGTATTGACTTCATTGTGGGTGAACAACGCTGGTTTATTACCAACAGGTTTATTGAAGTTGCAGTTCAGATAAGCGACAGGTTTTTGCAGTTCACCGTTGGAACGACGCATTCTGCTGATACACTCATCCATCCAAGCGCCACCACGTTTATTCTCGCGTGCGTACAGATCCATATAGAAGCTACCGCGCAGCTCATTGGTGTCATCGTACAGATCAAAGAAACGGACATCTGGATGCCAAGTTTCTACATCATGGCGCTCTTTGGCGGTAATACCATAGATACGGCGAACAACTTCGAATAACCCTTCAACAGCCTTTTGTTCAGGGAAATAAGGACGTAACTGCTCATCATTGATAGAGAACTCGTACTGTTTTTGTTTTTCGCCATAGTACGTCATATCCCAAGCTTCCAGCTTGTGGGCACAATGATGCCATTTAGCAAAACCTTTTAATTCATCTACTTCTTCTTCGCCCTGTGGATGCGCGCGTTTTGTCAAATCATTCAGAAAATCCAATACTTCCTTCGGGGTTTTTGCCATCTTGGTTGCAAGGGATTGTTCAGCATAATTTTTGAAACCAAGCAATTGAGCCTGTTCGTGACGCAGCGCAAGGATTTCGGCGATCACTTCGCTGTTATCCCATTTACCTGCATTTGGGCCTTGATCGGATGCGCGGGTATTGTAGGCGTGGTAAATTTCCCGACGCAGTTCACGGTTATCTGCATAAGTAATAACCGGCTGGTAACTTGGTGCTTCTAAAGTCAGTAGCCAGCCTTTTTGTCCTTTAACTTCTGCTTGTGCTTTAGCGGCGGCAATCGCGCTTTCAGGCAGACCAGACAGATCTTTCACATTAGTAATTAATTTAGTCCAGCCCATAGTGGCATCGAGCACATTATTGTTGAATTGCGAACTTAAATCTGACAAACGTGCACTGATCTCGCCATAACGTTTCTGCTTCTCTTCGGGCAGACCAATACCTGATAGTTTAAAATCACGCAGTGCATTTTCGACAACTTTGCGTTGAGGCAGAAAGAGCTTCTCAAACTCAGCACTTTCACGTAATGACTTATAGGCTTGATATAATCCCTTGTGCTGACCTAACCAGGTACTGAATTCGGACAGTAATGGCAAACTTTCTTCATAGACGGCGCGTAATTCTGGGCTGTTCTTAACTGCATTCAGATGATTGACTGGTGACCATGCACGGGATTGTTTATCCCCTGCTTCGGCCAATGGTTGACACAGATTATCCCAGGTAAAAACGGTATTCTCGGCCAATATTTTTTCGACGGTTTGGCGATAATTGGCAATGACTTCCTTTACAGCCGGAACAACATGTTCTGGTTTAATAGAAGAAAATTTTGGTAAACCTGATGGAACGAGTAACGGATTAGTCATATAAAGCGTCCTGTTTATGTGTTGGATACATTGCTGAGCGGAGCAACCCTGTATCGTAATGGGTATCGGCTAATAAGATGTAGGTAAAATTTGGCAAACACAACGCGAATGTTGAGCTTATGAACAATAAAATTTAATGCTTTTTAGCAAATTGAGAATGATTTCAGCAAACGGATTCAGAAGCCAGATAATATGCGCTATGATGAGTCGCTTTTCATAATTCTTTGTATTTATATGGAAGATCATCGTCCCCGGTGGGGCGGCTGGACTTCAAATCCAGATGGGGCCGCCAGCGGTCTCTGGCAGGTTCGACTCCTGTGATCTTCCGCCAATTAGCCTCCCCTGAATTCCACCACAGTCAATAAATCCCTTATACTACCTGCCATTGCAATCAGTTATGTTCTCCTGAGGTCAACTCATGTCTACCAGAATCAAGTACATTCTGGGGGCATTATGGGGGGTATAAAAGATGCCCCTATTTTGAGGTGCCCCCAATGAAGTTAACAGCCCGACAAGTTGATACTGCTAAACGAAAGAAAAGCCTTACAAGTTATCTGATGGCGGTGGCCTCTACCTTGAGGTAGCAACCAGCGGCTCACGTTACTGGCGTTTGAAGTATCGTTACGCAGGTAAAGAAAAACGTCTGGCTTTTGGTGTATATCCAGAAGTCTCCTTGGCTGAAGCGCGTGATAAACGTGAAGCTGCAAAAAAGGTACTGGCAGCAGGTAACGCTGTGGTGAAGTATTCCGTCATGCGATCGTGACCGGACGCGCTGAATATAATCCAGCCCCTGATCTCGCTACTGCCCTTGCAACACCAAAGAAAACAAATTTTCCCTTTAGGAGGTCGCCAATGGCGCTTCTTGCGCTTCTTGTGTTTTATTTTTTGCCTCAGCCACTATATCACTAAAAGAGCTTTCAAAATCATTCTCTTCACTTTCGATAATCTCTTCATTAGGAGTGGTCGATTTTGCATTAACTTTTAGATCAGTAACAATAGATGAAAACAGTTTTTTTCCTACAATGTTGTATAACTGCAAACCAATCGCCAATTTTTTCGACTCAAGACTCACATCTGAAGCTTTAATTGATTCCAACTCTTTAAACAGAGTATCAGATTCATCACCTGGAACATTTTGCATAAGCTGTAAGCAAAATGGGTGGACCTTTGATGATAAATCTTCATAACTGACATCATTAAGAATTTCAGTTATATCCTTAGATCTCCGCCCCGCTTGGTCTCGATCAACTTGCCTATCAATAATGTCTATCATTTTTTTTAATATCAAGTTGAGGCCTAAATCAATTTGTGATTGGGAATTTTCGGACCCAAGCTTAAGAAAGGAGCTACGCATTACAAAAAAACTACCAATAGAGGCATAAAGAACATTAGCGACTTGCTTACTCGCTTCATTCGTTGTTGTAAGATTTAGGCTTTCAGAAACTTGTTGATTGACACCAAAGGTATGTAATAAGAATAACCCAGCACAACAAATCAAGCCGTTAATGAATAAATAAAATGCCCCTGGAAGGCATTTCATTACTGAAACAGGTTCATCTTTATATCTTGAACCTAACTCGATAGCACTTAACAGAACACCAATTATAAAAACACAAAAGTATTCCATAATCCCCTCAAGACTGAAGAAGTTAGCAGGAGCAATCATCAATAAAATCAGCAAGATAGCCCTAGTCGGAAATGTGCTATCATCATATTTTTTGCTGTTATTTCGTAAGTTTAAGAATGGCATTCAGGCCTTCTCTGGTAAGTCTTATATTTAAATTATCTGGGCCAACATTATTAGAATCCCCGACACGTTCATGATTTATGATGCTGACGGATATATATCCTGATTTTTTTAAACCTTTAACAATTGTTGATAATGCATTGTAATTAATACCCATGATAGATTTTATTTGCTTAATTGTTGTAGTTGAGTTTGCATCATGAGATGTTAATACACCAATACATTTCAAAGCCTTATTTGAAAGCTCTTCATAAAAATCTAGGGTGCTTTTAGCCTCACTGTCTCGTAAAGCGGAGTAACTCATAATTCGTTTCATAAATTCTCCAAGTTAAACAATAACTTCTTCTTTAACATTAATGTCTAATGGCTTTAACAAATTATATTCATTGACAATATAATCATACAGTTTAGTCGTTTTTTTAGTTTTTAAGGTGACGACCAAAGAATAATTTAACTCTGGCAATGAACGCATTTCTTTATTGGATAATGCGTGACCTTCATCTCTAGTTAAATAGCGAATATCAAGACATGGCTCTAAGATACTTGTTGAGAAAAATGAATCACTCACTTTATAACATGTTTCCCACTTATGGGCGTCTCTTCTAAGTGTTTGTTCGTTACCATAAATTTTTGTTTTACTAAAAAGAGTTCTAGTAGCAGCTTCGGATGGTAATTTACCCGTAACTTTATCTAAAGTAAATTTTTTGCTATGCGGACGAAAAGTGACTTCAATTCCCGCGCGTGAATAACTCACTGGATGTTGATGATCGACCTCAGTATAAAAACAAATCGTTGCCTCCAATGCGACATTCGTCTTTATTTTTTGTAAAATACTAGGACACGGAATAGCGGCTCTTACACCACTACTTTTGTTCAAAATACCTTGGTAAATAATTGTAACTGAATCATCAGAACAAAATACAAAATTATGTAAATTTTTATCAACCCGCCCCCAACCACAACCTTTTTTATCATTGTTAGATTCCGCAGAGTGGATTAACAAACTTCTCAAAGTGGCAGGAGGTAACTTACCTAGAGTCATTCGATCTAATCGTGCAGCTAATCGAGTAACCAAGGGTGCTGCAAAACTTGTCCCATATTTCTTTTTCTCCTCAAAATCGTATAAACCAATAAGTCTAAGTTTTTCTCCTTGGTCAGAATTGCATCCACCAAAAAAAACAACATCCGGTTTAACATATCCTGGACGTCGACCAGGGCCGATACTACTATAATTTGCTCTAGACCATTTGTTTTTCTGAGAGTCAGTTGCGCCAATACTCATACCGTTAAGGATATCGGCCGGAGGCTGAATTCGAGCTAAATCCTCATCCTCTGGAAAATCATTAAGCATTCCTCCAGTGTTACCAGCCGCAATTATTAAGAGCACAGAACCATCAGCAGCAATTTTATCTAGAGTCGATGTCCAGAGATTCGGCTCATCATCTGGGCAAGGAACTTCCGGCCCTAAGCTTATATTGGCTATTTTATACTTTCTTTTAGAAAGGACTGAGCATATACGGTCAAGAACATCTACTAAACCAATATCTTCATCATCTTTTTCGCAATAGATTTTGTAGTGATCTAATGGAATGATTTCATGTTCATCTGAAGAAAGTTCTTCCATCGTTCCATACATCACAGCGGATGTTACAAGCTCGCCATGAGTAAATATTTTAGAATCACCATCGTTACTTCCTGTCAGATCAAAATATCTAAGATGCGTAGTTGATAGCTGGCTAGATATTAAACCGCCATCAAAAACTGCAACCAATGGTTGAGCATTTGCATTTTGAATCTCATGTTTAGATACAGCGATAGATTCTTTACCAGATACTTGTTTTTTTGCATCTGAGTTAACATCATCCATATCTAAAAAAGAATTAAATAAATTTATTTTAGATGCAGGCCTAACAACACGCACGAATACAAATTTAGCTAGTTCACTTATTTTAGAACAGTCAATTTTAACAAAACAAAATGCTAACCCACCAATAAACCTTATCTTACTTTTATCTATTTCACCATCCATCTTTTCGATAAAAGATATAAAACTTAAGACTTTATCTTTCTCTGTCTCGTCGGCATGCAAAACCACCTCATAAGTGTTATATTGCTCATCTTCTTTTGATTTTATTTTATCTTTGAATGAATATAATCGTAGCTCCTCTATTTTACCAATATCAGTACTAACCTCCTCGCTGAGATTATTTTCTTCAATATCGGCAAGAAGCTTCTCAAAAGAAGATTTTTTCCCGGATAAAAAATATAGCGAACTTGAGACGGATTGAGTCTTTTGAACTTTATTAACAGCAGTCTCAGGTTTAACAAAAACCTCTTTGCTACCAATACTAGTCAGTCCGTAGTCATTTAGCAAAGCTTTAGGATAATAGCTCTTAGCTAAAAAACTTGGATGAAGGGTTAAAGCTGTTACAATCGTATCATTAGGCTTGGCGTCAGCAGGAAGTTCATCTGCTTCAATCAGTGTATTTGCTAGTTTTGTTGCAACACGCCTAGAAGATATGTTGTAAGGATAAGGGTGAGGTTCATCACCAGGTGGTCTTCCTGAATAATCATTCGGAATAGCATATTTTTCACCATTACCTAAAATAACTTTTTTCATGTACATCCCTTATTCAGAAAGAGCTTTTTTTATCGTAGGCCTAGAAATATTTAATATTTCGGAAACCTTACGTTGTGAAACATTTGCTGTTACTAAATGCACAGCAATATTCTTTTTTTCTTCCAGCGTGAAATTATCTTTTTCTCCATTCTTTAAAAAAGATGTCGCTAATTGTGAAATCATATCTTTATTATCCAAAATAACTGATTTTTGGATAAGATTTATATCATTTCTGATATCACTATATGACATACCCTTGAACAAAATTGATAAATCAGCTATTTTTTTATTACCGGTTAAATTTAACAGAAACTCTTTTATTTCCTTGTCTTGCGGATATTTAAAATCGAGTTTTATTTCGAACCGTCTCCAGATCGCAGGATCAAGAAGCTCAGCATGATTAGTAGCCGCTATTAATATAGAAGTGCTAGGCCAATGATCTATTGCTTGTAATAACACAGTGACCAGTCGTTTAAGCTCGCCAATATCGCGTTCATCATCTCTTTTCTTTGCTAATGAATCAAATTCATCGAGCAATAAGATACATGGAGTATTAGATGCCTCTTTAAATATATTTATTAAATTATTACCTGACTGCCCTAATAAACTACTCATTATGGCAGCTAAATTTACTACTTTAATCGGCAATCCCATTTCACGAGCTAGCCATTCTGCTGTAAGTGTTTTTCCAACACCCGGCGGCCCTTTAAAAATAAGAGTTTTGATTGGCTCTAATTTATGTTGAGCTAGTTTTCTCGCATTTTTGTGCTCTTTAATAACTTGGCTTAGAGCCTCTTTGTTTTGTGAGCACAGCACTAATTTATTCAATTCATCATCATTCTTTTTTGCATCGAATAAAAACGTGTTATTTTCCTCACCTTTTATGAGGTGCGGATTGATCCTTTCTGGCGCTGAGCGTAATGAATTACCAATCATTTTTGATAATTGCTTACTTGACTCGGGGTCAGTTGTGCGCAGCTCACTGCTTAAAATATTAGCAATGATTTTCACTTGCTCCAACTTGCCTGACAGCGCTGAGTCCACCAACCGCACAATCAATTTACCATTCACGTAACCACCAATTCATTGATTTATAATGCAAAAAATAAAACATGGTATATTATAGTTCTTTTTCCTCATAAAGTTTACCAATTTTGTATACATTTTATGGCGAGAACGTACGGACAGTTACGCAGGAGTTCGATGCTGTCCTCTTATAGGACGCCCCCTCAGATGAAGAATGCAGTAAACTCACCTGGGACGGTTATCTATCAAGTTACAACTCTTAGGTATACTGCCCAAAACATCTTGATATGACGTTTTCAGGATCAGGTTGTTTCACCGTGGGTGCCGCTCTGCGCCAGACAATCCCCGCCTGAGCAAAGTAACGATAGAGGACATTTTGCGTCAGAGAGAGGTTGAGTCATTCATTAAGGGTATGAGTCATGAGCTCAAGGCTCCAGCGAGAGCGGAGATAGCCTAATTCTTGGGGGGATTGCTGTAATAAGACAAGCAATAAGTTATAGAGAGGGGAGAGATCCCAGACAGCAGGTCGGCCAACGGGTAAACTTTTGAGTCCTTCGAGCCCATATAACGTAAACCACTCAACCCAACGATTGACGGAAGAACGCGCGGCGTGAAGGGTTTTAGCAACATAAGTCACCGTCAATCCCTCATTGAGCATCAATAGCGCCGTCAATCGACGGGAATAGTTCTTATCGCGAGTTTTATGGATAAGTTTTCTCATTTTCTGGCATTCATCTTGAGGTATGGGTGCTATGATAGGCATCACTCAGTCCGTGTTGGGGTTTGGGATTTTTCGCAATTGATCAGATCGCAAAAATCGGACTGAGTTCCCTTCCAGTGATCTACTATTTTGAAAATTTATTTAGTTACACGATTTGGAAAAAAGGTAGTAGACGAAGAACTTTCATCAATTGGCAAACTAAAGTACTTTTATGGCAATTACGCTAAACAGCTGGAGTTTAGGGGGATGCATCATGAATTTCCCCTACTAAAGCTGTTAATTGAGGAATTATTACGCTTAGGGCACCATGACATTGTTAAATTTCTTCAAGGTATTCGGCGAGATTACGAGGGTCTTCTTCCTATCTATGTTGAATTAGTGGCTGCTATCATGTTTTATGCGATCTTAACAGGTGATCGTGACCGCTTCCTGATGCGTTTCATGAGGATTCAGCGTTGGTTTGACGATACGGCTTTATCCACAAGGCATCCATTTCGGGCATGGGGCAGGGACAACTACGAAAGATGCATGTACCTACTTCTAAGGCGATATCTACGGCACTTTTTTGGCGCAGCTATTGAGAGTCCCCAAGAAATTGTTGATCTCTACAACAGCTTTTTCTCACTTCAGGTTGTTGACGTCGGGGAGATGAGCCAAATCGTTAGCTTTTTCTATTTCATGGGCAGGCAGAGCAAAGAGACTACCTTTTTTATCATCCCAGAGTATGTGTTTGACACACTACCAGGGTCAGGCGACGCCTTCGGAAGTGGTCTTAAACTAAGTTGAAGAGGTGATGCAATACCATACACAAATAGCGCCAAAATTGTCGTTTTTGGCGCTCATTTTTCCACGCTTTGTGGCGACAATACAGTAAGTTAACTTACCACTACCATTCCAAAAAATTTCACACCCTCATTACCCCTTTGAAGTACCGAAAGACTTTCAGGTAATACATTCAAAGGAGCGCCTTATGTCCAAACACACTGATTCACAGGATGCGGTAAACGCATTCCAAGCCTGCCTTAGCTTCCTACCCTTCTCTACAACTGAACGCATCCTGAAGCAATTAAAGCAATCCATCGACTACGAGCCAGTGATTGGAATTATGGGTAAAACCGGCGCAGGTAAAAGCAGCCTTTGCAACGCACTATTCCAGGAGCAAATTTGTCTGACTAGCGAGCTTATGGCTTGTACCCGTGAGCCACAGCGCTTGGTCCTCACTGTGGGCGAACGCAGCATAACCCTTATCGATCTTCCTGGTGTGGGCGAAACTCCTGAGTTCGATGCTGAGTATATGGCGCTCTATCATCGTTTGTTTGTTGAACTGGATTTGGTTATTTGGGTATTACGGGCTGAAGACCGCGCTCGGGCAATAGATATTACAACGCACCGATTATTACTTTCTAATGGCGCTGATGCATCACGTTTCTTATTTGTGATAACACAGGCTGAATGTATTCCTCCGTTGCCAACTAACTCTGAGTGCAGGGATCGGCCTTCTCCAACACAATGCCTTTCATTGGCCGCCATCAGCGCCCAAATTGCGGGTCAGTTTCCCTCTTCTTATCCGGTAATAGCAGTTTCCGCTCATACTGGCTACAACCTGACTGTCCTTGTAGAGCTTATAGTGCATGCATTACCGATACAGGCTAGCAGCGCCTTTTATCGCCAATTGAAACCAGAGAACCTAACCACAGAGAGCAACGATGCTGTACGCCAGCGGTTTGGCGAGATGGCAGGAACTGCATTTGATACGGTGATAAACCCTGACTCTTTCCCATCAGGCTGGACCATCTTTTTGAGAACACTGCGCCAAAAACTAGTGCAACTTGCCGCCGTGTTGTGGGACAGAGTCTTTGGCTAACTCCATCTCCGTCAGGTTGTGTCGCTATGATGAATGTTTATCAGACAAAACCTTTCTTAACAATGCGTTATCGTGCCGCACTATTTTTCAGATTTCAGTACTTTAACCTATCTTTGCCGACATAACGTGTCCGGCCTGTGCTGCATAATAACCGAATGAAATAGAAACATATTTATTGCCCTGAGAGGCCATATGTCCGTCAACGAGCAAGACTCACGTTACGACCGACTGGCGATCAGATTATCGGTCATTATTAGCCGTCTGCTTTCGGGAGAAACACTCTCACTCAAATCTCTGGTGGATGAATTCGGTGTCTCTGAACGCACTTTACAACGTGACTTCAATCAGAGGCTAATCCACCTGGATATTCTGGATGAAAATGGACGATACCGTTTGAATGATTGCCAACCACCCGATTATTCATCTGGCGCATTCTCGTTTATCCGTACCACAGGGATTGCGCGGATAATCCCGGTGCAAGACAGGCAACTAATGAACCTGCTAATGAACGAGTCCGGGACTTCACCTTGTCTGATCTGGCATGCCCCCTTGAAATCCCATGTCGCGTTACCCGAGTTCTTTTCCCATCTTGTGCAGGCTATCAGCCAGAAACGACAAATCACTGTGTTGGTTGAAGGGGAGTGTCATGAAGCATTGGAGCCTTACCGTCTTATTCACTATGTGGAGGAATGGTATCTGGTGGTGTGCCAGTCGGGAAAAATCCGTGTGTTTGCTCTGACCAGTATTGGCGCTGTCACGCTTGATGAGGGGCGCTTTAAACGTCGCGAAGATATTTCATACCTGACTGCTGGTGAGTGCTTTATTGCGGCACTACCGCATTTTCCTCTTATCAGTGATGTTATTAACACATTTCGCTATTAGTCCCAGCTATCAGGAAGACCTGATTTAGCCTGTATATCTTATCTGTTATGGAGAACCTTTAATGAAAATAATCATACCTCTTAAAACTACGATACTGACAGTGATGTTAGGTGCCTCAGCTTTTAATGTTTCCGCAGCATGGCAAGTGAGTGGGACTTTTTGTCAGTCCTACACTGATGATGGACGAGTACTTGTTCGCGTAAGACCCGCAACAATAGGTTTGATTGAGCAGCAACCGCAATGCAACGGACGGGGCTCTACCGAACTATCAGGCTGTGCAAACCACCACTGCGACAAAAGATATCCAAAACATTATCAGCATGCTGAGGCCATACATCCCTAGGGAAGTATGGCCTTTTCGCTTTTATGCCCGAAGGAATTAATTATGACCCGATTAGCCAGCCGCTTTGGTGCGGTCAATTTAGTGCGCCGTGATCGCCCGTTAACCCAAGATGAACTGGCGCATTACGTTCCGAGTGTCTTCAGTGAAGAAAAGCATGAATCCCGCAGTGAGCGTTACACTTACATCCCTACCATTACCCTCCTCGACAACCTTCAACGCGAGGGTTTTCAACCGTTCTTTGCCTGCCAGACCCGCGTGCGAGATCTGAGTAAGCGAGAGCACACCAAACACATGCTGCGCCTGCGTCGCGAAGGACAAATTACCGGCAAACAGGTGCCAGAAATAATTCTGCTCAATAGCCATGACGGTTCAAGCTCATACCAGATGCTGCCGGGATTGTTCCGTGCGGTTTGCTAGAACGGGCTAATATGCGGTGAGAGTTTTGGCGAAGTGCGCGTACCGCATAAAGGAAATGTGGTGGAGAAAGTGATTGAAGGAGCTTATGAAGTGCTCGGAATATTTGACCGGGTAGAAGAGAAGCGCGATGCCATGCAGTCACTTCTGTTACCGCCACCCGCTCAGCAGGCAATGGCGAAAGCTGCATTAACCTATCGCTTTGGTGAAGAGCATCAACCAGTGACGGAATCGCAGATACTTTCGCCACGCAGATGGCAGGATGAAAGCAACGACCTTTGGACTACCTACCAACGCATTCAAGAAAACCTGATTAAAGGTGGGCTATCGGGACGAACCATCAAAGGTAAACGCGCACATACCCGTGCAGTGAAAGGTATCGACGGTGATGTGAAGCTCAATCGAGCACTGTGGGTTATGGCTGAGAATATGCTGCAACTTGCTTCATAAACTCTATCATGAAGGCTCTTTTGCCCCTACGACTAAACTCGTAGGGCTTTTTGCTTTAAGGAACAATTATGTCTGCACTCAATTTATTCCCGGAATTTCCTGTAAACGAGCAACGTGTTATTCACCGCGCACTGCGATTGCTGGAGAAGTATCAGCGTCAACCCAGTGAATCATTTACTAGCACCAGCGTTACTAAAACCTGGCTTCAACTCAGGATGGCACACCTTGAGCGTGAAGTTTTCATCGTGATGTATCTCGACAATCAGCACTGTTTGTTGGAACGAGAAACACTGTTTACCGGCACTCTGAGCCATACCGAGGTGCATCCCCGCGAAGTGGTGAAATCGGCCCTGAAGCATAATGCTGCTGCGGTAATTCTGGCGTACAACCATCCATCTGGTACGACAGAAATCAGCCAGCAAGATAAAAATATTACTCAGCGGATCGTGAAAGCGCTGGCGCTGGTGGAAGTGCGTGTGCTGGATCATCTCGTAGTCGGGAATGAGACAATTTCATTTGCTGAGCTGGGATTACTTTAAAAGGAGGTTTTCATGTCATTAATACCAGCCCATGAATGGGGACTACAAAGAGAAATTGTTCCACGGTTTGGTGCCAGATTAGTTCAGGAAGGCAACTGGCTGCATTATCTGGCTGACAGGGCTGGTTTAATGGGCAATTTCAGCGATACGGAATGCTTCAAATTGAATGACGCATTTCTGCACTTTATCAGCCAGATGGAATCGATGCTGACCACTGGTGAACTGACCCCCTGCCATCATCACTGTGTCACGCTCTACCACAACGGTTTTACCTGCGAAGCCGACACCTTGGCAGTTGCGGCTACGTGTACATCGCCGCTTATCCCACTCAACGCTAACTAATTTCACGAGAGCAAACATGAATACTCAACCTGCAACAACTCCACAGGCGGCGAAGCCATGTCTGTCGCCCGTGGCTGTCTGGCAAATGTTACTGACAAGCTTGCTGGAACAGCACTATGGCCTGACGCTAAACGACACGCCGTTCAGTGATGAAACTGTTATTCAGGAACACATTGAGGCCGGTATTACTCTGGCCGATGCCGTAAATTTTCTGGTTGAACGCTATGAGCTAGTTCGTATTGACCAAAAAGGCTTCTCTGTGCAAGATCAAGAACCTTGGTTAACATCTATGGATGTCCACCGAGCGCGATTTAAACTCAACATGGAACGTTTATAATTTAACCAGTTAACTGACAAGGAAAAACATGTGGGGGCATAATTGGGGGCATACTCACAAATCGCATAGAAAAATACTCAATAAATTCAACATGATTATCCATCTAATGCGACTCCTGTGATCGCCAATTGAGTTCTTTTGAACACCATCAAACTCAACAAATTGTTGTAACATTAATTGGGTAACGTGTGCATCGTTCAACGGATCGCCATTTGCATCTTCCTCTCATTGCCTTAAACTTTTCCTATCTTTGGTACAAGGAAAATCACATGTCGCACTACTGGTGGAAGGATCTTCTCGACCGGAACAACACTTGGCAGGGGCTGGAACTGCATAATCAGGCGGATCCCGCTGCGGTTGCAGCGATGGAAATGTGTAGCGGCCATAATGGCCGCATGACACTGTATATTCGCGAGACGCCGCTATTCTGGGCCTCGATGTTAAAAGATCATTCCGGCGTTTGGCTGGTGTTTAACACAGATCATCTGGACCAGCACGCACTGTTGCCGCCCATGACTTCGCAGGAGGTGGGGTCGATTCAACGTGCTGGGCCGCAAGCATGGACCGGTGGATGGTGCCGCTATTTTGCCCGTCATCTGCTAGAGTCCTCCGTTACGCTTTTGCCCGCCCGCCGCTGGTTGTTGCGGCCCATGTCACCCGTCGCGCCCACTGCGCCTTATACCCTTGAACGACAGATACCGGTTGAGTGCTGGTGTTTTCACGCGCCTGCCAGCGCCGGGAATATCGGTTGTGACTGGGCACTATACGGCGAAGATTTCCCCGATCTGATAACCCCTAAGCGCATCTCGCTGGTGGATTGGTGGTGGGGCGGCAATCGAAGAAGGGATCCCACCGCAGTTCCTAGTGCTCAGCGAACTCAGTGAACGGACGTTCGTGCCGGATCCAGAGTATCAGGTACGGGTGCTGCGGGCATTAGAAGTGCAGCAACGCAATAACTTCGGCTGCAATATCGATGGCATTAACCAGACACTAATCAATCTATATGATACGCGCTATCTCTATGCATCTACCCATAGCCGTGCCGTGCTGGGTGATGGCGAATCTTGGGAGAGGGAAGTGAAGGACTACCTACATAGACATCAGGCCAATGACTTTCTGGAGAAGATCCTACATCGGATCGCGTAATTCAGGGTAGGGAGACAACATTTATGCGTCTATGCGTCATGTTTTCAATGAGTACCGGGACACTATCCTCGCGTTTGTCGGCATCATTATCGTCAGCATCTCACTCGGTTTTGCTCTTTGGCAGGAGAGGGTAGAGATCAAACATCATCATGTTTCCGTTGAACCGCGAATAAATGCTTATTTCTCCAATGATGGTCGGAAAAATATGTGGGGGCATAATTGAGGACTCACGTCAAAATTGCATAGAGAAATAACCAATAAATCCAACTGAATGGTCTACGTTTAAGTAAGAAATGTTTCATCTGATTTTTTAGTAAAAACATCCCCAATGAAGGAGGTTAATATGGGTGTACCTTACGTCCGACTCGATAAAAATAAAGTAGCCGTTCTGCTGGTTGACCACCAGACCGGATTGATTTCTCTGGTACGTGATATTGAGCCTGACAAATTTAAGAATAACATTCTGGCATTAAGCGATCTTGCTAAGTACTTCCACCTTCCTACAATTCTTACCACTAGTTTCGAAACCGGACCAAATGGGCCACTGATCCCTGAGTTAAGGGAGCAGTTCCCTGATGCGCCTTACATTGCCAGACCTGGTAACATTAATGCTTGGGACAATGATGACTTTGTTAAGGCTGTTAAAGCAACAGGTAAAAAGCAGCTTCTTATTGCAGGTGTTGTCACCGAAGTGTGCGTAGCATTTCCGGCATTGTCAGCGATTGAAGAAGGGTTTGATGTTTTTGTTGTAACCGATGCATCAGGTACATTTAATGAAATGACACGAAACGCAGCATGGGATCGTATGTCACAAGCAGGGGTTCAGTTGATGACCTGGTTTGCAGTTGCGTGTGAGCTGCATCGTGACTGGCGAAATGATATCGAAGGACTGGCAAATCTATTCTCCAGCCATATTCCAGATTACCGTAACCTGATGACCAGTTTTAATCTTCTGACAAAGGAGTAACAACGATGTCATGCAACAGGAAGGGCTGAGTCATGATTACATTAATGGATAATTATGTTACAGGAACCCTATCCGATTACAGTGATAATCCTGCCTTGCAGACTTTCCGGGGATATTATTGATTCTAATAACTGACAGTATATAGTTAAAGGATCTCTATACAGAGGTCCTTTTTTGTTTTCATGAGAGGGGAATGTAAAGATGTAATATCCTTATAATTACAGTTCCATCTTATTAGGTAATTAAATTATTCATAGGATTATATACTGTGAAATATTATTGTGTTTTCATTGGAATGGATAGCGTAAATGAAACAATTAGGAAAAGTGAAAAATAATTTATTGAGCGACCAAGTTATAAATTCCATACTACATAGACTATTTTACATGAATATGAGTTTAATGATGATTATATAATAGGTAGAGTAAAAGGAATATGTATGTCTTATTTTTTATACAGCAGTTAATGTTGAGGGAAATAAGAAATTAAGAATGCCTCAGATTGAGGCATACATTAAAATTAGAGAATATTTTAATCAACTAGATAATAAAAAGGCATTAGCTCGAATACTTGAAGAAGTTAAGAGGATGATAAAAGTAAACGAGATTATAGAAAGAATGGTAGCTTTTTTTAGTGAGAGATGTTCAGCCTGATGAACTCATAACTGCTGTTTTTGAGAGTGAATACGATAGCATCGAAAACATTAATAAATATAATGAATTATTTTTTAATAAAGAAAGTTATTTTATAGTATAGGCAAAATTATTTTCACTTATTATGCTAATGCAATGTAGTATGTAAATTTTAATTTCTGCTGAGAAATTTATGTAATAGATTTTCTTAGCTAGTAAAAGATTTCATTAAATTTAAAAGTAAAATTAAAGAGAGATAGTTTTTTATGAGTAATAATGATAAACCTAATGTTGCGGTTGGTGGTTCAATGAATACTAAAATAGGTCCATATGATGTTCATATTGAAGGTGTTCACCCAATTTCATATTATGAAGGTAGTTCTCCCTTTGATTCTAATGATCAAAAAATTGAAATTCAGGATAAATTACAATTAGATTCAGAAACAAGTTTTTTGCCAAATTTTTCAGCAACTGGTGGTTACATGAGTTCTGGGCAAATGGTAAAGGCACTAACAGATGGTGCTAAATATGCTCCAATGGGAGGCATTGGCTTTGCGGATATAGTTAATACTTATAAAGATAAATATAACAAAGAGAATTGCCCTATTTGTGAAAAAAAAGATTGTCCGGTTTTAAAAAGAGATTGTGAGAATATATTGAGGGGGATAAAAAAATTTGGCTCAGAGAAAAAAGCATTTTTGATGGGTAATCCAAATATCACCAGACCAATTATGGCTAATAGATACGTTTTTAATTCAACATTACCTGTTGTAATGAGTTATGTATCTAAGTTTGAAGGAAGAATTAATTCAAATGTAAATACTCTGAGAGAATTTTTTGATGATCGATTCTTTTTAGAGCAGAAGATAAATTCATTTAGATTACTACCAGTTAAAATTCAAGCTGTTTTACAAATATTTGTTTATGGAAGGGATGCAAGAGATTCAAAATATGATAAATTTTATAATAACCTTAAAGGATCTATAGGAGAAGTAAATTATAATAAAGCTATAAAAGAGCTACATGATAATATGCCGCTGACAGAAAGAAATCTTTTTGTTTTAAATGAATTAATAAAAGCAAATGGTAATATTAATAATGAGGTAGGGAAAATAAAAAAATTAACTACATACTTAGCTGATTTTGATAAAAAATATGGGTATGGAACAGGAGAAGATGCTAGCTATTCTGAAGACTGGTATGGTGCTTATACTGGTGAGAGCAATAACTTGCCTCAGAAAATGAAGGAAATCTTATTTGCGATGCGGCACCCTATTGCAGCCTATGATATTGGGCTCTACGAAAGAGGTGCTACCAATATCACGACTAATGCGGTACGTTTTTCAACCCAGGGGAATAGTAAAACGAACCCCAATGGTACATTACTGGATAATAAATATAAGGAAGGCTCCCAGGTCAATGCTTTCCGGCATACACTATGGCAAGCTACCATTGCTGCTCGGTATGGTGAGGAAGTCGCACTCCATGCAGGCAATGCTCATGAAAGTAATCCTAAAATAGATCTTAACATCCGGCAGTTTGCTGCCCTTAAGGACGCTGATCAGACAATTGATTTACTCAATAACCAGATAGGGCGTAGGATTGGCCTACAGAGCGGGAACTCGTCAATGAAAGCGCAGGCCAAGGCAGTGTTGAATCGCTTTCATAAAGAGGGACTGTATGTTGCCAAGAAAAATGCGATGGGGTTTGAGATTGTCAAAGAAAAAATCACCGATGAGCAGTTTTCTTATATGAACTCGGTATTTGAAAGAGGAAATGAAGATGGCTTTTCACCTGAGTAACTATTGGCGATGCAATTGGAACAGCAGAAAAAATAAAATCATTTTTTTTTCATGTACATTGCTGATAGTTTTTTTTGTGTTCAATAGTAACCGACAGTTTAGCATTGTGAAGAGTATGTTTGATTATGCTGATAAACATTGCCAGCAAAACACAGACTGCGTGGTTAACATCAGCAAAATCACGCCGTTTAAATGGGACACTTTGTATGTTATTGATAGTGGCTGGAATCTTGACGAAATTAAGTCTGTCATTGGTGCTGAGTTAAAGGAAAGGACTGATATCTTTTCCAAGATTATCTTTGTTAAGGATGGGCAAGTGGTTTATTTCGAAGAGTATTATTATTATCCGGATTCAGGGGATGAAAAAATTTTGGTTCTCGATTTTGATTATGAGAATCAGGAAAAAGGGCTTATAGCTTATTATCGTGTTCCCAGAGAAGCTCCCAAAATTGTCATAAAAATGAAAGGAGACCCATCAGTAGAGGACAAAATTTACTATTTATTTTCTTCCGCTAATGAGCAGCAGGTTCAGAGGAACCCCTCATCATTCCGAAAACCATCATGATGCCTTGATGTTAAAAAAACGCATCATAATACCCGGTGATATTTGCCGGGTTTACTAAATAATAGCAACAATACACCATACCAGCTAAAGAAATGAAAACTAACAACAACATCAATACCCTGCACTTGATTCTTGTTGCCATAAATGTGCGGCTAATAGGGCTTTCCAGGGGGCGAAATCTGCCAACCATTTTTCTGCTTGTTCTGCGGAAACTTTTTCATTTTGATTGAATAATCTTTGGATATTACGTCTTACTGCGACGTCGCCATGCAATGAGCCATTTAAATAGTTAAATCCTCGTAACAGGGAATAGTTAATTGTCCACATACCAATGCCTTTTATAGCGAGTAGATTATCTATCAATTGCTGAATATCTGTCTCACTATTAGAGATTGCTAATGTTAATTCACCAGATTCAATTAATTGACTTAAGCGGAGTAATGCCTTGGCTTTGCTGACGGAAAATCCGCATTGGCGTAATTCATCTTCTGAATGGTTGACAATTTGTCTGGCGGTTGGAAAGCACCATAGCCCGGAAGAGTGCTGAACGCCCATTGCCTGAATAAATCTCCTGCGAATAGAGATGGCTGCACTGACGCTGATCTGTTGGCCTATAACCGCCCAACTTAATGCTTCAAACGGTGTGGCCGATTGATAAATTTTTAGACCTGATTATCTGGCAATAAGTGAACCAATAACCGGGTGTTCTTTATATAAACACTCAAATAGATGAACTGGCTGTAGAAGCCCTAGCATATGTGATGCTAAAGTAGATAAGCGCTCATCAGGGCCTGTTGTGTCACCATCAATCTTAAGTTGTATATGTGCGGTTTTTGCATTAATCGCTATGGTTAATTCCGCAGGTTTGTCATCCCACATCATCCCTTTTTGAATTTTATTCTGTTCCACAATTTCAGCGATATTTTGTTTATCCCTTTGATGAAGAGCGAAAAAATCGTGGGTATGATAATTATCGGGTAATGTAATTTCTGTGGATAAAGTTGTTTGCATTTCTTCTCTCCAAAGGTATGGGTGTTTTAGTTAGCACTTTGGATAAAAAATCACTGAACCTTGTTTTTAAATTTTAAAATTTTTTCTGACAGGAACAATATCGTTAATTTGTGGTCTTTGTATATGTTAGTTAAAGGAGGGATTAATGAAAGCATATTATTTTAATTTACGACAGAAAATTTTGACATCTGTTCTACTTTTTTCATGTTGTATAGGTTTTGCTTACTCAAATACAAATATGCATAAACAGTTTTTCCGTCATGATGGTAGTGAAATAACTTACTATCTTAAGCAAAGAGGTGGTAAGAATCTATTGGTGCTGATACAGGGCTCTGATTGTAATAGTATCGCTAATAATAAGTTTGTGAATAATACATTCAGCGATATTTATCCCGATAGTGATGTTCTGACTGTGGAAAAATATGGCATTAATGCATCACTCCCTTGGTCTGATGTTGTTGAGCGTTCAGATTGTCCCAAGGTTTATATTCAGTTGGATACGCCAGAGCAGCGAGTTAAGGATTATATTCAGATCATTGATTATCTGAAACATCAGAATAAATATAACAAGATCATTATTTTGGGTGGAAGTGAAGGGGCAGTGGTTGCTAATTTAATTACATCACAAGTCAATTATATTGATAGAACTGTGTCACTGAATGGTGGAGGTCGGTATTTCGCTGATGATGTTATTCATAGTATGAGGAGTGAGGTGCCACCAGAGCATATCGATGAAGCAATTAAAGAATTTAGGGATTTTCAGCAAAAAATAGCTACCGGGAATAATATGGGTCATATAGAGATGAGTAATCACGGTGCTAATTGGTGGAGAATCTCACTTGGTATTGATCAATATAAAGTGTTAAGTCAAACTAAAAGACCTATCTTGATTATTCAAACACTAAATGATAATTCCGTCAGCGCTGGCTCAGCGATAAAAATGGAAGAACAATTAAAGAAAGATAATATTACCTTTTATCAATACCCAGGTCTAAGTCATGGATTTAGGAATAGTGAAGGTGTTTTGCAGATTACTCCTATAGTTGAAGATATAAAGAATTGGTTATCTATACCCGTCGTCTTTCAAGTTGCCTCTTTGTTGGCTGCACTCACTCACCCCGGTCACATAGTTATCTATGCTCCCGGGGATTCGCTCCCTTGCCGCCGCGATGCATCTTGAAATCCATAGGGTATATACCCGTTATCCTTCAAGTTGCCTCTTTGTTGGCTGCACTCACTCACCCCGGCCACATAGTTTGTTATGCTCCCGGGGATTCACCCCCTTGCCGTCGCGATGCATCTTGAAATCCATAGGGTATAGGGATTATGGATAACCGTCTGTTATCTAAAATAGTATTAATTCGCCGATTTTTTCATATTGGGAAGTGATATTAAATTTGGAAATAAAACGTGGTATAGTCAAAATTGACACCACGTTTTTTTGTATTATTTTTGCGTAGTGATTGTTATTAATTCCATATCTCATTTGTTATTATAATGGGTGAATGGGATGTAATTATAATATTTACTATAAATCATCACTTGATTAATATACCGCTTGTTATTTCTACAAAATATAGTGTTAAAACGTTATGAATTATTTGTTGTTTATGAAATGATGTTCTCGACTTTAGCTTTTGTAGAGTAGAGGGAAATAGCTGTTTATTTTTCATTATTTTTCATTATTATTTATCTCTGTCATTATATTCGATTGAAAAAATTACTGAAATATCCTGCTCATTACAGGATGTAATATCTTTTTTATTTTCCATTGGGTAATAAAATATTGATTTTAAATTAATTAAATTTATTTTTTTATTTTATTGACAATACATTAATGGCATCTATAGTTATATGTATTAGATAAAGCATCAATATGGCATCAAAAATGCTATAGATATTATCTAAATGCTGGATAAATTCCTGATAAACACCTTATTTTCTAGTGAAAATGGTTACCGTTTTGTGTGGGCAAGATAAATAGCTTATTGTATATATTTTTGAGTGATATAAGTTATTTATCAATTAGTTAGATTAAATTTTGGAGTTTATATTATGATAATTAAGAAAGATATTTTATTAAATGAAGAGCTAATTGTCGATGATGAGCTTAAAGTGGGTAAAGTAGAGAAGGTCAATATTGATATTCTGTCACCCAGCTCAGTTATCGTTAGTCTAAATATTTTAGGCGTAGTTGATGATTTTCATCTATTACTCATTGATGGTGATAAAGATAAAGACAAGATTGTGCTGCTCTATCTTTCTCTTTTACGTGTTCTTCATGAAAAATTAGAAGTGAAAGTAAAAATCGCAAAAAGTAATCTTACTAAGATAAAATATATAGTAGGAGTTGAAATTTAAGAAGTATTTGTTAAATTTCTAAATGAGTGCGTAGAATAATATATTCTGTAGAATAATTGAATTTTGTTTGAAAGATATAATCATATAGAGCTGGTTTTATTAAATTCAAAAAGATATTTTCTGCTAGATGCACTTAGTCAAAGGCAGAATGGTAATATTATCGCTCTGCCTTTTTCTATTTTAATGAATTGTTATGTAATTAAAGTAATAAAATCAGATAAATAAACGCAGTTTATTTATCTGTGGTAATAATGGTATAGAAAGAAACTAAATTTCCTCTATTTTACATACTATTAGTTTGATCTAAACGTGGAGAGTTATAATTAATATTACCTGAAGAGCGGCATATAGTTATACGATCAATACATCGATTATAATTTCTATAATTTATTTTTCAACTCTGTAATTGTACCAATAATTTTATCTTTTTAAGGAGAGTGATAAATACCCATATTATTATCATTTATATATGTAACTATTAGATGTGGAAGAAGTTAATGATATATCAAGGTTTTCATATGAAAGATCTGAATTTCTGTTTTTTGTGACAATGTAGACGTATTTTTAAATTAAGCTATCACCTTTATTTGACAACGTATGAATGGCATCTATAGTTATATGTGTTAGATAAAGTATTAATGTAGTATTAAAAATGCTAACTACTATATCTGATGCGTAGATGACCTATTAATGCATATTGATTTTATAGTAGAAGTGTCCTTTATCTTATATTCCACAAGTAAACAGTTTGTTGTTCTGCATCTTGGGTAATATAAGTCTATTTATAAATTAATTATATTTTGGAGTTTGATATGGATAGTACAATTGTCAGTAATGCTGATATTGATAAAGGTCAAAATTCTGGTAAAATAGTTAAAATTGAACTTGCCCTCGCGAAAAGTAAGACAGAGAGAAATGTAGTAAAATTTTATATCTCAGGCGATGTTTGTGTATTGGATAGTGATGCCTTGACGGGCGATGATTTTACTCAGGCTTATCTTATTCTTGTACACGCTTATTATAAGGGTGAGAAAGTAACGATTGATGTTGATCAAACTAACTCTCAAGTAAATATCATTACTGGAATAAAAGTTGGTGTATAGTGGTCTATTAGTTCAGATAAATTATAATTTTCTGATTAATAGCCTCACTAAATACAGAGATATTACAAGCAGGAATTAAGAGAAGTATTTCCTTGGTAGAATGAAATTAATTTTATTAAAATGTAGAAAGATTCTCTACTAAATGCACTTAGTCAAAGGCAGAATGATAATATTATCGCTCTGCCTTCCTCTATTGGAATTAATTATTGAAAAATAAAACAACAATATCTCATAAATAAATTCCACTTTACTTATCTTCGGTAATATTATTATAAGTAAATAATTATATAGCAAACAATCACATTAACTCTATTTTACAATGCTTAAATTTAATTCCTTTACAAATTTAAATGTCCATATATTATTGCTCGAAGAAAAACTTATATTTTTATTTTAAAGTGATAAAACCACAGTGAAACTATAAAGTTGTTTTTTATATTATTACCTTAATTGAAAGTTTTATGATGAAAAAATAAATTTTTTAACAGTTTCTTACTGTTTTAAATAGCTAATGTTATGATTTTTTGTTGGATTTGTCAGATCTAAAAAAATCATAGTTAATTTGAATTTTTAAACGGAAAGAAATGTAAATCTATAATATTATGTATGATGATATATTGAAATTGAATTTTTTCTAAGAGATTTATATTGATTAAAACAGGGCCGCAATTAATACAATTGTTATAGTTTTAAAGCGACATAATATTAAAATATCAGGAGACGACATGCTTGATTCGAATTTAACAGATAATGATAGTAAGAATTCTTCCCCAGTTTGTTCTTTTAATGAATGGGATCCACTTGAGGAGGTTATTGTCGGTGTCGTTGATGGCGCCAGATTTCCCGGTTGGCATATGGCGATAGAGCCAATACTACCACCGAATCAGATTGCTAATTTTCATCGGTATGCAGGTCGGTCATTTCCGCAAGAGCAAATTGATGCAGCATCTAGAGAATTAGAAGAGTTTGTCCATATTCTTGAAGGTGAAGGCGTGACAGTACGTCGTCCGGATCCGCAAGACCAATCTCAGGTATTTGGTGCGCCAGGCTGGAGTAGTACAGGGTTTTATTGTGCAATGCCTCGCGATGTGCTGTTAGTTATTGGAAATGATATTATTGAATGCCCGCTAGCATGGCGTTCTCGTTATTTTGAGACAGCGGCATATAAGACTTTACTTAAAGATTACTTTAAGAAAGGGGCAAAATGGAGCGCTGGGCCAAAGCCACAGTTGACCGAGGAACAATATAATTTCGAATGGCATCAGCCTAATAGCAAGGAGCGTGTTCCCCTTGCTATAACTGAGTTTGAACCAACTTTTGATGCTGCGGATTTTATTCGATGTGGGCGAGACATCATTGCTCAAAAGAGCCATGTTACAAATGAATTTGGTATTGAATGGCTTCGTCGTCATATAGGTGATGAATATCGTATTCATGTTTTTGAATTTAACGATGATAGCCCTATGCACATTGATGCCACTTTTGTTCCTATGGCGCCAGGAAAACTGTTAATTCACCCAGAAAAAGTATTAAAAATTCCTGAATTGTTTAGGAACTGGGATGTATTACATGCACCGAAACCGGTTATTCCTGATGACCATCCTCTGTATACGACCAGTAAATGGATCAACATGAATATTCTGATGTTGGATGAACAGCGAGTGATTGTTGAAAAGCAGGATGAACCAATGATCGCTGCGATGAAACGCTGGGGCTTTACGCCTATTCCATGTAATTTCAGGAATTTTAATACGTTCGGCGGTTCCTTCCATTGTGCAACAGTGGATGTAAGACGGCGTGGAACTTTACAGTCTTATCTTGACTAGGAATAATGATGGCTATCTGGAGATATTCCCTTTGGGATGCAGCAATGTTTGCATTAAGTATCTTGCATACGGTAGCCACTATTACGCTAGTTGTTTATTGGAATGGTTTCACTATTATGGGGTGGTTGACTCATGTTATTCTCCTGACATTGATGATAACTTACAACATAATGGTGATCTCGCATTTTTTTACCCATACTCCCTGGTTTGTTTCTAATACCATGAATATGTTTGTGTCTATATTGAATTCAATGAATATTGGGCAATCTATACAGTCTTATCATTTGTCCCATGTTCGTAATCACCACAAATATAATAACGACCGGGGAGTCGGCGAAAGTGGACCTCAGGATACTTCTTCAACCTTTATCAATGGAAAAGAAATAGGGGAACATAATGCTCTTTGGCGTTATTCTACCATTGGTGGAATATTTACTCTTTATAACAGTTTAATTCGTATGTTATGGGCTATATTTATATGGCATAAACCGCTTAGTAAAGCTGATAGAGGATATGAAAAACTTCTTTCAAGAGTAAAAGTTAGGAGAATGAAAGAGTTGTGGCAATTGAGACTGGATAGATTATTTCAAGCGATGTGGGTTATTATCTTATTCACTTGGTCTTGGGAATAGAGCTTATTTTGCTATCTACCTTCTCTATATTTTGCCTTTGTTCTGGTTAATATACAAAATTATTATGAGCATTATGGTGCATTGCCGGAAAATAAATTTGCAAATTCAGCGAGTTACTATGGTCGTGTCTATAATTTTTTGATGTTTAATGATGGCTATCACCAAGAACATCATATCTCAGGAAACACGCATTGGAGGCTATTACCTGATTTACGTAGGAAATATTCGACTCAGCTTTCTGCACAGAAGAGGGTTATTAGTCCGGTACCTGCAATATTGGGTTTTTTACATAGACGTAGATCGTTACTTCATAGATCTATAAACCCTATGGATTTCAAGATGCATCGCGACAGCAAGGGAGTGAATCCCCGGGAGCATAGCGAACTATGTGACCGGGGTGAGTGAGTGCAGCCAACAAAGAGGCAACTTGAAAGATGACGGGTATAAACCAAAAATAATGGGTGAATCGACTATAATGCAAAAAAATTCGAGATTAGAGGAGCAACGCTGGCAGAATCGGAGTTTATGATATATGAAACATCAAACAATATATCTATACACGCACTTTCTGCCCTTTTGGATGGTCGCCTTGCGGCTTGTCGGGTTCGTAATTTTCTTCCGTCAGAACAAAGCAGGAAAATAATTGAGAACTTTTGGCGTTCCCCGGCACGGACTCCTCGTTACGGAGAAGGTATTGAAGGTGTTGAGGGATATTTCATTGGAGCATCGCATATTGAAAAAGATACCCGCCAATATATTGAAGAAGCGGAACATTTCCGTTCTTCAATTAATGAGGTGTTTCAAGATACGATCAATCCAATTGATCATTTCATTGATCAAGTAATTCATTTTAGTAGTAATACCCTACGGGTAATACGTCCTGCAATGTATCATGGTGTTGCGGCGGGTAATGTAAAAATTGTGTATTGGAATAATTTTGGCGAATTTCTTTTATTACCTCATGATGATCTTGCACAGTTAAGTGATCCGAGCCAGAGTGATTTTGAGATCCAACAGATTAATCGTGTTATGGCGGTAAATTTTTACGCTGACGTTCCTCAAAATGGCGGACAATTAAAAGTATGGAATATTCAACCTGATGACCAATCGCGTAGTGCCCTTGGTTTAACTTACAGTGGTTTTCCATACCCGTCGGAGTTATTGGAAGATCATGCAAGTATGGTGATTAATATTGAGGCGGGAGATTTGGTATTACTGAATGGGAACTTGGTCCATGCGGTACTGAATAGTAATACTATCTCTGCACCAGAACGGCGTTTACTGATGACCTGTTTTATGGGATTACAGCAAAATGGTGATCTTATTTGGTGGACCTAACGTAACGTGCTCATGGAGATTGAAAACTGCTCACAGATATTTATCTATACCCTATGGATTTCAAGATGCATCGCGACGGCAAGGGAGTGAATCCCCGGGAGCATAGATAACTATGAGACCGGGGTGAGCGAGTGCAGCCAACAAAGAGGCAACTTGAAAGATGACGGGTATATAATCGTATAATATGATTGCCTCTGAGAGAGGGTTGATATTTAATCGGTGTTAGATTTGGCTGCTGCGTTGACTTGTGTACATTAAATGTAAGACAGGGTGTGGATTCTCTATGATTTCTAAAGCTCAATGGATCTCTTATAGCTCGACTTTGATTTTTGTTTTATTGTGGAGCAGTGGTGCGATTTTTTCTCGGTGGGGACTCGATCATAGTACCGCGTTTGCCATTCTCACGATGCGTTTTGCTATTGCGCTTATTTTTTTGATATTTCTGGGATTATTATTCAGGCATAAGGGCTATTATTTACCTGAGCATGGTACTCGCAAACAGATAGCAGGCACCGGTATTTTGTTAATTGGCGGTTATTCTATTTGTTACTTTTTTGCTTTGGATAATGGGATCACGCCTGGCGTTTTGGCTACAGTTATGGGAATTCAACCGATTATCACATTGTTGGTGATCGAACGTCGTTTCTCGGTTGTACGTTTAGCGGGTTTATTATTAGCATTACTGGGTTTGGTATTAGTGGTGTATCAAAGCTTGGTGCTGTCTCGGTTTTCTATTGCTGGTATTACTTTTGCCTTAGCCGCATTGGCTTGTATGAGTATTGGTGCGATTTTACAGAAACGAATTCATCAAGCTCCCTCTGCGGTTTTACCCCTGCAATATAGTGTTAGCCTACTACTTTGTTTATTGTTTGTTCCTTTCCAACCTTTTGAGTTTCAACTGGTGCCTGGCTTTATTATTTCATTGCTATGGTTAGGGTTAATTATCTCTGTTGTGGCTCAATTATTACTTTACCGACTCATTCGGGCAGGTAATTTGGTGAATGTAACCAGTCTTTTTTATCTCGTTCCTGGTGTAACCGCTGTAATGGATTATTTGTTTCTGGGAAATTCATTACCTGCTCTAAGTTTGTTGGGAATGGTAGCCATTTTATCAGGACTTGTATTAGTCTTTCGTACAAAGAGAGTCTCTCTTGCCACTGAATAAATCTGGGTTACCGGGCTTACAATTAGTCCGGTAATTGCTTTTTTATGAATGTTGAAATCAGTACTAGCACGAATTCATCTGTTCTGATGAGTAACCACAGTTACTTTCTGTTTCTCTTTATATATTAAATGATAATCATTATTACTTGGATGTTGGTTATTTCCGTCTTACAGTACTCACAACATATTTATTGCTATCAGACTGCATATATATGTCTTGTTTTATAATCTTATATAAGGAAATTCATGATGAAATCGATGATATCTAAAGATAATATTAATTTATTTATCAAAAAAATAGATGAACTGGTTAATATTGAAAATGAAAAAAAAGGTGGGGCTTTCGCAGTTGCTATTATCCACGATGATAAGATAATTTATCAGCGTCATATCGGGCAGGCGAGCATTGAACATGCTGTGGCTATACAGCCTAATACTAAATTCTATTTGGCGAGTGCTTCAAAACAATTCACGGCTTTTTGCATAGCCTTGCTGGAGAAAGAAGAAAAGCTCAATGTCAAGGATAAAGTCAGTCAATATTTGGATTATTTACCCGAGCATTTCTCTGATATTACCATTGAGCATCTTATTCATCACACCAGCGGGTTACGGGATGTATTTTTACTTTATAGTCTGGCAGGTAAAAACTCAAGTTTTGACTACTGCAATGCTGATTTAGTGAAAAAACTGATCCAACGACAACAGACACTAAACGCTCCCATTGGGGAATATAATATTTATAGCAACACGGGCTATTATTTGCTGGGGGAAATCATCAGAGTGGTTTCAGGTAAGTCGTTAAAAAAATATTCAGAAGAAAATATTTTCGCTCCATTAGAGATGAAAGATACCATTATCTGTGATGATATAACCGAGATTATCTCTAATCGGGCGATGGGTTACACTTATAATGAGAATTCGCAACAGTGGATAAGAAGCGATATCAATAATTCTGTGACGGGTAGTGCAGCGGTTCACTCCACCGTGAATGATTTATGTCGTTGGGCTAAAGCATTTTATTCGCCATCTATTGTTCAGGATTTACTGCCTCAATTATCTCGTACACCAGATTTAACCAATGGCAATCGTAACAACTATGCTTACGGTTTGATTATCGACCAACGCGCAGGGCAAAGGATAATACAACACAGTGGTACCTATGCTGGCTTCAGGGCTAATATTTGTATTTTACCAGATGCTAAATTAGGTATCGCGATGACTGCTGCAACCGATGTTGATGTTGGTAAATGGACGGATAAGCATATTGATATATTGTTTAATACCGAAGCTGAGCCAGAAAAACCACATTGCTTAACCAGTGATATTGATATCACCGGTATTTTCCGAGGGATAGAGCCTTACCCTTATATTATTACTAAAGAAGATGTTTATCTTTTAGGTAATTTATTTACAAAAGGTAACCCGATTATTTTTAACTCTGACGGTACATTCCAAGAACAAGGAAGTAAAATCCAGTTCAGGCCCGTCATTGAAAATGACAGTGTTATCGCATTGGAACATATTGATGAAATTGGTAACGTTTTTTATTTGAAAAAGATGAACAATGAAGATAGTGTTGATATTCAGTTATTGTCAGGGCGATATTATAGTCACGAAACAGAGGCAGTAATTAATATTATAGCGTCTGGTGATGATATTTATATTGATGGGATTATCCATCCGGTAAAAAAAGAGGTTTTGCGACGTATTTATGGGAATAGTTATTTCTCTCCCAGTACTGAATTTGTTGTTGATTTTGAATTTGATCCTGACACGAATAAATCTCGTTTTTATATCGGTAATTCACGTTGCTTGAATGTGGAATTCGTTGAAATTTAGTCACAGGTTAGTAAATATATACCCTATAGATTTCAAGATGCATCGCGACGGCAAGGGAGTGAATCCAACAAAGAGGCAACTTGAAAGATGACGGGTATAGAATTAATATTATGAGGACCTAAAGATATTTTCTATTAGATACACTTTGTTCCAGGCAGAACGATTATATTTATGTTCTGTCTGTTTTTTATAAATATTAGGAGATTAATCATGAAACTGACAATATCCACAGATAATATTAAATTATTTATCAAGAAAATAGATGAATTAGTTAATATTGAGGATAAAAAAAAGGGTGGCGCTCTCGCCGTTGCGATTACCCACGGTAATAAAACCATTTATCAGCGTTATATTGGGAAAGCGAGCATTGAACATGCTGTGGCTATAAAACCTAATACTAAATTCTACTTAGCGAGTGTTTCAAAACAATTCACGGCTTTTTGTATAGCTTTGCTGGAGAAAGAAGGAAAGCTCAACGTCAAGGATAAAATCAAACAATATTTGGATTATTTACCCGTGCATTTCTCTGATATTGCCATTGAAAATCTTATTCATCATACCAGTGGGTTACGGGATATGTTTTTACTTTATGGTCTGGCAGGTAAAAATTCAGATCTTGACTACTGCCATGCTGATTTAGTCAGAAAACTGATTCAACGACAACAGGCATTGAATGTCCCCACAGGGGAATATTATCTTTATAACAACACGGGCTATTATTTGCTGGGGGAAATCATCAGCGTAGTTTCAGGCCAGCCGTTGAAAAAATATGTAGAAGAAAATGTTTTCGCCCCATTAAAGATGAAAGATACCTTTATCTGCGATGATATAACCGAGATTATCTCTGACAGGGCGATGGGTTACACTTATAATGAGAATTCTCAACGGTGGATAAGAAGCGATATCAACAATTCTGTGGTGGGTAGTGCAGGGGTTCATTCCACCGTGAATGATTTGTGCCGTTGGATGAGAGCGTTTTATTCGCCATCGATTGTTCAGGATCTGTTGCCTCAATTATTCCGTACACCAGATTTGACCAATGGAAATCGTAACAATTATGCTTACGGTTTGATTATCAGTCAACGCGAAGGGCAAACGATAATACAACACAGTGGTGCTTATGCTGGCTTCAGAAATAATATTTGTATTTTACCGGATGCTAAATTAGGTATCGTGATAACCGCTGCAATAGGTGTTAATGTTGCTAAATGGGTGGATCAGTATATTGATATATTGCTTAATACCGATGTTGGGCCAGAAAAGCCGCATTACCTAACCGATAATATTGATATCACCGGTATTTTCCGAGGGATAGAGTCTTATCCTTATGTTATTACCAAAGAAGATGTTTATTTTTTAGGTAATTTATTCGAAAAAGGTAACCCGATTACTTTTAATCCTGACGGTACATTCCAAGAGCAAGGAGGTAGAACCCGGTTCAGACCTATCATTGAAAATGACAATGTTATCGCACTAGAACGGATTGATGAAAATGGTAATGTTTTTTATTTTAAAAAAATGAATGATGAAGAGAGTATCGATATTAAACTATTGTCAGGGTGCTATTATAGTTACGAAACAGAGGCGGTAATTAATGTTATATCGGCTGATGAAAATGTTTATATTGATGCGATTATCCATCCGGTAAAAAAAGAGGTTTTGCGGCATATTTATGGGAATAGTTATTTATCCCCAGGAACTGATCTTATTGTTGATTTTGAATTTGATCCAGATTCAAATAAATATCGTCTCTATGTCAGTAATTCGCGCTGCTTGAATTTGGAATTTGTTTCGGTTTAATTAACAGGTTAGTAAATGAAAATTTAGGACAGTATTTCGTTAGTAGGATAGGATTGATACTATTGTGAGAGTCTGGAGATATTTTATATTAGATGCACTTCATCCTAGGCAGAACGGTTATATTTATGTTCTGCCTGTTTTTTGTAAACATTAGATCTAAAATGATTTCTGAAATCAAATAACTATTTATAAAAGTTAGCTAATTTTGATTTTCACCCACAGTTACTTTATATTGTCATCCATACATTAAATGATAATCATTATCACTTGGGTGTTTCTTGTTTACGCCTTATAGTTCTGCCCGCATATGTTGTATCACCAGATTGTATATATGTGCCCTGCTTGTATAACTTTAAATATTAGGAAATTAATGGTGGAACTGACAATATCTACAGATAATATTAAATTATTTATCAATAAAATAGATGAACTGGTTAATATTGAAAATAAAAAAAAGGGAGGGGCTCTTGCCGTTGCGGTTACCCACGGCGATAAAACCATTTATCAGCGTCATATTGGGCAAGCTAGCATTGAACATACTGTAGCTGTAAAACCTGATACTAAATTCTATTTAGCGAGTGTTTCAAAACAATTCACGGCTTTTTGCATAGCTTTATTGGAGAAAGAAGGAAAGATCAGGGTTAAGGATAAAGTCGGACAATATTTGGATTATTTCCCCGCAGAATTTTCTGACATTACCATTGAACATCTTATTCACCATACCAGCGGGTTACGGGATAAATTTTTACTTTATCACCTGGCAGGTAAAAATTCAGACTTTGATCACCGTCATATTGATTTGGTGAGAAAATTGGTCCAACGGCAACAGGCACTTAATTTCACGTCTGGGGAGTATTATCTCTATAGCAACACGGGCTATAGTTTACTGGCGGAAATAGTCAGCGTAGTTTCAGGTAAATCGTTGAGGAAATATGCAGAAGAAAATGTTTTTGCCCCATTAAAGATGAAAGATACCTTTTTCTATGATGATATAACCGAGATTATTCCTGATCGGGCTATAGGTTATGCTTATAATAAGAAGCTGCACCAGTGGGTAAGAAACGATATCAATAATTCTGCTGTGGGTGGTGGTGGGCTTCACTCCACCGTGAATGATTTGTGTCGTTGGATGAGAGCATTTTATTCACCATCGATTGTTCAGGATCTGTTGCTTCAATTATCCCGCACACCAGATTTAACCAATGGCAATCGCAACAATTATGCTTACGGTTTGATTATCAGCCAACGCGAAGGGCAAACGATAATACAACACGGTGGTTCTTATGCTGGCTTCAAATCTCACGTTTATATTTTACCAGATGCTAAATTAGGTATCGCGATTACCGCTGCAATAGGTGTTGATGTTTCTAAATGGGTGGAACAGAATATTGATATCTTGTTTGGCACCGATATTAAGCCAGAAGAACTGTATTGCCTAACCAGTGATATCGATATCACCGGTATTTTCCGAGGGGAAGAGCCTTATCCTTATATTATTACCAAGGAAGAGACTTATTTGTTAGGTAATTTATTCGAAAAAGGTAACCCGATTATTTTTAACTCTGACGGTACATTCCAAGAGCAAGGAGGCAAAATCCGGTTCAGACCTATAATTGAAAATGACAGTGTTACTGCACTGGAACAGATTAATGAAAATGGCAATGTCTTTTATCTTAAAAAGAGGATTGATGACGGAGGTATCGATATTCAGCGATTGGCAGGGCGATATTATAGTCATGAAACAGAAGCAACGATAACTGTTTCCCCTTCTGGCGATGGGATTTATATTGATGGGGTAGTTTATATTGGTAAAAAGGAGGTCTTGCGGCGGATTTACGGAAATAGTTATTTTTCTCCCAGTACTGAACTGATTATTGATTTTGAATTAGACCCTAATAGCAATAAACCTCATATCTATATCAGTAATTCACGTTGTTGGAAGATAGAATTCGTCACAGTTTAATTTATAAAATGATAAATTAGAATTAGGAGCGATATGGTTATAGTAGAATGGAATTAATACTATTGAGGAGATAGAGATATTTTCTATTAGGTGCACTTTGTTCCAGGCAGAAATATTATATTTAGTTCTGCCTGTTTTTTTAAACATCAGCTCCGATAATTACTTTATATTGCCATTCACATATTAAATGATAACCATTATCACTTGGGTATTTCTTATTTACGTCCTACAGTACTGTTTGTATATGTATTGATATCAGGCCGTGTATATTTTATTTTGTAACCTTAAATAAGGAGTTTCATGATGAAATCTACTATATCTACAGATAAGATTAAGTTATTTCTCAAGAAAATAGACGAATTAGTTAATATTGAAAATAAAAAGAAGGGTGGCGCTCTCGCCGTTGCAGTTATCCTCGGCAATAAAATCATTTATCAGCGTCATATCGGGAAAGCCAGCATTGAACATGCTGTGGCTGCAAAACCTAATACTAAATTCTATTTGGCGAGTGTTTCAAAACAATTCGCAGCTTTTTGCATTGCCTTATTGGAGAAAGAAGGAAAGCTCAGCGTCAAAGATAAAGTTGGGCAATATTTGGATTATTTCCCGATAGAATTTTCTGATATTACTATTGAACATCTTATTTATCATACCAGTGGATTACGTGATGAATCTTTACTTTATCGCTTGGCAGGTAAAAACTCGCGTTTTGATTACCATGATATTGATTTGATAAGAAAACTGACGCAGCGGCAACGAGCGCTTAATTTTACGCCTGGCGAATATTATACTTATAGCAACACGGGCTATCATTTGCTGGCGGAAATCGTCAGTGTGGTTTCAGGTAAATCATTGAGAAAATATGCAGAAGAAAATATTTTCGCTCCGTTAAAGATGAAAGATACTTCTTTCTATGATGATGTCACAGAGATTATTTTTGATCGGGCGATGGGTTACACTTATAACAAGGAACCGAACCGGTGGGCAAGATATGATCTCAATGGTTCGGTGGTAGGTGGCACAGGGGCTTATTCTACGGTGAATGACTTGTGTCGTTGGATCAGAGCATTTTATTCACCATCCATTGTTCAGGAACTGTTGCCTCAATTATCTCGTACACCAGATTTAACCAATGGCAATCACAATAATTATGCTTACGGCTTGATTATCAGCCAACGAGAAGGGCAAAAAATAATACAGCATGATGGTTCCTATGCTGGTTTCAAATCTGATGTTTGTATTTTACCTGACGCTAAATTAGGTATCGCTATTACCTCTGCAACGAATATTAATGTCATTCAATGGATTGAACAGTGTCTTGATGTGTTGTTTAACACGAATATAATTGAACCGGAAAAACCACATTGTCTAATCTGTGATATCGATATCACAGGAATTTTCCGAGGAGCAACGCCTTATCCTTATATTATCACCAAAGAGGATTGCTATTTATTGGGTAATTTATTCGGAAAAGGCGAACCGATTACTTTTAACTCTGATGGCTCATTCCAACAGCAGGGAAGTAAAACCCGATTCAGACCTATCATTGAAAATAATAGTGTTATCGCATTGGAAAAGATTGATGAAAATGGCAATGTTTTTTATTTTAACAAGATGACTGATGACGATGTTATCGATATTCAGAGATTGTTATGGAATTATTATAGTCATGAAATAGAAGCAACGGTGACTATTTCTGCTTCTGGAGATGAAATTTATATTGATGGGGTTACTTATTCTGAGAAAAAAGAGGTTTTACGGCGGATTTACGGTAATAGTTATTTCTCCACGAGTACTGAATTTGTTATCGATTTTGAATTTGACTCTGATATGAATAAGCCTCACCTTTATATCAATGACTGGGGTTGCTGGAGGGTAGAATTTGTTGCAGTTTAATTTTTAAAGTGATAAATCAGAATGAAGAATGGCATTGTTATAACAGGGTGTAATTAATGTTGTTGAGGGCCTAAAGATATTTTCCATTAGATGCATTTTGTTCCAGGCAGAAATATTATATTTAGTTCTGCCTGTTTTTTAAACATCAGCTTCGATAATTACTTTATATTGCCATTCACACATTAAATGATAACCATTATCACTTGGATATTTCTTATTTACGTCTTACAGTACTGTTTGTATATGTATTGATATCAGGCCGTATATATTCTATTTTGTAACCTTAAATAAGGAGTTTCATGATGAAATCTACTATATCTACAGATAAGATTAAGTTATTTCTCAAGAAAATAGACGAATTAATGAATATTGAAAATAAAAAGAAGGGGGGCGCTCTCGCCGTTGCGGTTATCCTCGGCAATAAAATCATTTATCAGCGTCATATCGGGAAAGCCAGCATTGAACATGCTGTGGCTGTAAAGCCTAATACTAAATTCTATTTGGCGAGTGTTTCAAAACAATTCGCAGCTTTTTGTATTACTTTGCTAGAAAAAGCAGGGAAGCTTTGCGTCAAGGATAAAGTTGGGCAATATTTGAATTATTTCCCTGCGGAATTCTCTGATATTACCATTGAACATCTTATTCACCATACCAGCGGGTTACGGGATGAGTTTTTACTTTATGAGCTGGCAGGTAAAAATTCGGACTTTGATCACCGCCATATTGATTTAGTCAGAAAATTGGCTCAACGGCAACAAGCGCTTAACTTTACTCCTGGGGAATATCATCTGTATAGTAATACCGGCTATAATTTGCTGGCGGAAATAGTCAGAGTGGTTTCAGGTAAATCGTTAAGAGAATATGCAGAAGAAAATGTTTTTGCCCCATTAAAGATGAAAGATACCTTTTTCTATGATGATGTCACTGAAATTATCGTTGATCGGGCAATGGGCTACACTTATAACGAGGATTCATGCCGTTGGATAAGAGATGATCTCAACGATACAGTGGTCGGTGGTTCAGGGCTTCATTCTACGGTAAGTGATTTGTGTCGTTGGATCAGAGCCTTTTATTCACCATCGATTGTTCAGGATCTGTTGCCTCAATTATCCCGCACGCCAGATTTAACCAACGGTAATCGCAACAATTATGCGTACGGTTTGATTATCAGCCAACGCGAAGGGCAAACGATAATAGAACACGGTGGTTCTTATGCTGGCTTCAAATCTCATGTTTGTATTTTACCGGATGCTAAATTAGGTATCGCGATTACCGCTGCAATAGGTGTTGATGTTTCTAAATGGGTGGAACAGAATATTGATATCTTGTTTGACACCGATATTAAGCCAGAAGAACCGTATAGCCTAACCAGTGATATCGATATCACCGGTATTTTCCGAGGGGAAGAGCCTTATCCTTATATTATTACCAAGGAAGAGACTTATTTGTTAGGTAATTTATTCGAAAAAGGTAACCCGATTATTTTTAACTCTGACGGTACATTCCAAGAGAAAGGGGGTAAAATCCGATTCAGACCCATCATTGAAAATGACAGTGTTACTGCACTGGAACAGATTAATGAAAATGGCAATGTCTTTTATCTTAAAAAGAGGGTTGATGACGGAGGTATCGATATTCAGCGATTGGCAGGGCGATATTATAGTCATGAAACAGAAGCAACGATGACTGTTTCCTCTTTTGGCGATGGGATTTATATTGATGGGGTAGTTTATATTGGTAAAAAGGAAGTCTTACGGCGGATTTACGGGAATAGTTATTTCTCTCCCAGTACTGAACTGATTATTGATTTTGAATTAGATACTGATGCCAATAAACCTCATTTTTATATCAGTAATTCACGTTGTTGGAAGATAAAATTCGTTGCGGTTTGACGGATAGAATGGAATTGACATTATTGAGATTTTAAAGATATTTTTATTTAGATATACTTTTTACCCGGCAGAACTATCATATTTATGTTCTGCCTGTTTTTTGAAAATATCAGCACCAAAATGATTATTGACAGCGAATAACTGTTTGCAAAGGTTAACCAATTTTGATTTACAGCCGTAGCTACTTTATATTGCCTTTAATATATTAAATGATAACCATTACCACTTGGATGTTTCCTGTTTACGTCTTACAGTACTGCCCACATATATATCGCTATTAGGCTGAATATATATGTTTTGTCTTATAACCTTAAATAAGGAAATGCATAATGAAATCTACCATATCTACAGATAACATTAATTCTTTTCTCAAAAAAATAGACGAACTAGTTAATATTGAAAATAAAAAAAAGGGTGGAGCATTCGCTGTTGCTGTTACCCACGGCAATAAAACTATTTATCAGCGCCATATAGGAAAGGCTAACATAGAACATACTGTGGCGGTAAAACCTAATACTAAATTCTATTTGGCGAGTGTTTCAAAACAATTCACCGCTTTTTGCATAGCTTTGTTGGAGAAAGCAGGAAAGCTCAGCGTCAAGGATAAAGTTGGACAATATTTGGATTATTTCCCTGCGCACTTCTCTGATATTACCATTGAACATCTTATTCACCATACCAGTGGATTACAGGATCAATTTGGGCTTTATAATCTGGCAGGTAAAAACTCGGACTTTGACCACCGTCATATTGATTTGGTGAGAAAAATGGTTCAACGGCAACAAATGCTTAATTTTATGCCTGGAGAATATTATCTCTATAGTAATACGGGCTATAATTTATTAGCGGAAATAGTCAGGGTGGTTTCAGGTAAATCATTGAGAGAATGTGCGGAAGAAAATGTTTTCGCCCCATTAAAGATGAAAAATACCTTTTTCTATGATGATATAACCGAGATTATCTCTGATCGGGCAATGGGTTATGCTTATAACGAGGCGTTGCGTCAGTGGAGAAGATATGATCTCAATGATGCGGTGGTTGGTGGTTCAGGGCTTTATTCTACGGTAAATGATTTGTGTCGTTGGATAAGGGCATTTTATTCGCCATCGATTGTTCAGGAATTATTGCCTCAGTTATCCCATATGCCAGATCTAACTAACGGCGATCGTAACAATTATGCCTACGGTTTGATTATTAGCCAACGTGAAGGGCAAACGATAATGCGACATGGTGGTTCTTATAGTGGTTTCAAATCAGAAACGTGCATTTTGCCTGATGCTAAATTAGGTATCGCTATTACCTCCGCAGCAAATACTAATGTCTATAAGTTTATCAGGCAGTGTCTTGATGTGTTGTTTAATACTGGTGTTACTGAACCAAACAAACAGCCTTGCCGGACCAGTAATATTGATATTACCGGTATTTTCAAAGGAATGGAGCCTTTTCCTTATATTATTACCAAAGAAGATTGCTATTTATTAGGTAATTTGTTCGAAAAAGGCAATCCGATTATCTTTAACGCGGATGGAACATTTCAAGAAGAAGGTGGGCAAATCCGCTTCAAACCTATCATTGAAAATGAGCGTGTTATTGCATTGGAACAGATTAATGAAAATGGCAATATTTTTTATTTGAAAAAGATGATCGATAAAGGTGATATCGATATTCATCGATTGTCAGGGCGTTATTATAATCATGAAACAGAATCGATTATCAATATTGAAGTATTAGGTGATGAGATTTATATTGATGCAATTATCTTACCGGGAAAGAGAGAAGCTTTACGGTGGATTTATGGGAACAGTTATTTTCTTCCGGCGACAGAGTTGATTATTGATTTTGAATTTAACTCTGATACAAATGAACCTCGTGTTTATGTTAATGATGGATATTGTTGGAAGATAGAATTCGTCTTGGTTTAATTGATAGGGTTGTAAATATGAATTAAGAACCGTGTTTTTCTAGAAGGATAAGAAAATTAGATTGAGATCATAAAGATATTTTCTATCTAATCTATTTATTTTCAGGCAGAACTATTATGACGATGTTCTGCCTGTTCGACATGATTTTGATATTTTAATTGCTTCATGGATTGTTTTTGGTTTATATTCTCATCGCTCTTGATATGTTAAGGATACACCTTTCCTCTAATTAGAGATACAATTTAGTCTTTATTATAATAGAAGGGAGGTAAATTTATGAAAAAGGGTAAATTATGTGATGTTAATTCATATTTCCTAATCAGAATGTACAGGGTATAGTAAATAAAAAGACTATATTTAGCTACGAAATTATATTTGTTTGAATGTTATTGCCCGTTTTTTACAAATGTAATTAACGGTTATTTTAAATAGAGTAAAACGATAATAGGCAGAAATACTTAACATGATTAATATAAATAAAACATATCCATATGAGGATGATCAGATACCTTGTGATTTTGATTCTGAGGTCGTTATTGCGTTAGTTGGCGCTGTAGGAACAGATTTGGAAATAATTAGAGATTCTATAACAAAGAAACTTAATGCGTTCAGGTATGATGTACAGGAGATAAGAATATCTTCTGAAATCATTTCGGTATTAAGAGATATTCCGTCAACAAGGGATAATTATGAAAGGATAAGTTGCTTAATGTCGGAGGGTAATTATTTAAGAGAGTCTAGTCAGGATAGTTCTATACCCTATGGATTTCAAGTTGCATCGCGACGGCAAGGGAACGAATCCCCGGGAGCATAGATAACTATGTGACCGGGGTGAGTGAGTGCAGCCAACAAAGAGGCAGCTTGAAAGATGACGGGTATATATTAGCATTGGCTGCGGCAGCAAAGATAAATAAAGGAAGAAGAAAGAAAAACACTTTACCAACACCATCGGTCAGGAAAGCATATATTATAAATTCTCTTAAACACCCGGATGAGGTCAATGCATTAAGGGATATTTATGCAAATGGCTTTTTCCTGATAGGTGTATATACTGGTGAATCACAAATATTAAGAAATCTTATTGTTGATAAATGTATTGATGAGGTAAAGGCTAAAAAATTGATCGATCGTGATTCTAATGAGGGGAATAAATGGGGACAGCATACCAGAGATACTTATGAGTTATCAGATTTCTTTATAAATTATGATGGAAATAAAAATAGGACCGACAATAATATATGGAGAATATTAGATCTTATTTTTGGTAATCCATATGTCACACCAACCTTTGATGAATATGCTATGTTTATGGCTTTTTCTGCTTCTTTACGATCAGGGATCTTTCCCGTCAGGTTGGTGCGGTATTAACCAAAGATAAGAATATAATCTCAACTGGAGCTAATGATGTACCCCGATTTGGCGGAGGATTATATTGGCCTGATTATGTAGGAGATGCAATTGAAAATGCTGAAAATGGTAGAGATTATAAGATAGGTGAGGATTCAAATGCGAAACAGAAAAGGTTAATTATTGAAGATGTACTTAAAGGTATTGTAGATGAACAAAAGGAAGTATTTAAGGAATATCTCCTAAAAAGTAAAATAAAGGATATTACCGAATATGGCAGGGTTGTGCATGCTGAAATGGAGGCAATCTTGGCATGTGCAAGAAGTAACATTAGTACTCATAATGGAATATTGTATTGTACTACATTCCCTTGCCATAATTGTGCAAAACATATCGTTGCCAGTGGTATAACACGAGTTGTCTATATTGAACCCTATCCTAAAAGCAAAGCTTAGGATGCAGATGCTACCATTATCTTATGTAGAAAAAGAGTCACAATCAGTAATTAACGTGGATAACTTAATAGAGGAGTTAGGAAAATGACCGAGAGAGAAGAGTTTCTAGCTTATTTAGCCGAAATGAGAAAAATAGTTGAGCAATGGCCAGATTGGAAAAAAGTTGGATTGAGAACTCCTCGTAATCCACATATATCCCGTAGAGATAATATTGCGTTAAAACCTGGAGGTTATACGACTTTCACTAAAAACAAATTGGTATAACTTATTCTTACTTAATTGAAAAACAGAGAGTTTGATAAGGGTTTTCTCACTGTTAGAAAACTAATTAAAATAATAGAATAAGGTTTTATTTCAACACCTTGATAGACACATCGATGTGGGAAAATATAAAAAGTAACCCTTTTTAGGGTTACTAGTAAATATAGTGAATAACTTAAACTCATTACTTATTTTAAAAAAACGCTCGCCTTAAACCTAATTCCAGACCGCGAATTTCTGCCAGACCTTTTAATCGGCCAATGCAGGAATAGCCGGGATTAGTTTGTTTTTTCAGGTCATCAATTATTTGATGACCATGATCAGGGCGCATAGGTATCAAACGGTTATCTCCAGCCTTTTTACGGCGATATTCTTCACGTAGGATTTCCATCACTACATTATACATATCCACATCACCTGCCAAATGAGAGGCTTCATGGAAAGTTTTGCTGTTTTCTTCCCGTTGGGTGGAGCGCAGGTGAGTGAAATAGATTCGATTGCCATAGCGTTTAATTATCTCGACCAAATCATTATCACCACGAACGCCATAGGAGCCGGTACACATGGTAATACCGTTAGCCGGGCTTGGTTCAATGGTTGCTAGCCATTCAATATCTTCAATAGTGGAAATAATACGTGGTAAGCCCAGAATAGGACGCGGCGGATCATCCGGGTGAATTGCCAGACGTAAACCATATTCTTCACATACAGGAACAATCTGGTGCAGAAAATAAGCCAAATGTTCACGCAGTTTATCGCGGGTAATATCTTTGTAGCGATCTAATTGCGCCTGAAATTCTGCTAACGTATAGCCCTCTTCGGCCCCCGGCAGACCGGCAATAATATTAGTGGTGAGTTTCTTAATATCAGCAGCAGACATGTTGTCGTAATAGACTTTTGCCTGAGCTTGTTCTTCGACGGTGTAATCAGCTTCTGCATCTGGACGTTTGAGGATATAGATTTCAAATGCGGCAAAGGCAATTTGATCAAAACGTAGGGCTTTAGAACCATCAGGGAGTGAGTATTCCAGATCGGTGCGTGTCCAGTCCAGCACAGGCATAAAGTTATAGCAGACGGTATCGATGTCACATTCCGCCAAATTTTTCAGTGAAGTTTTGTAGTTATTAATCCATTGCTGATAGCGACCGGTCTGAGTTTTAATCTCTTCATGGATAGGCACACTTTCAACAACTGACCAGATAAGCCCCTTATTTTCGATGAGGGTTTTACGGGCCAAGATTTCGTCTTTGTTCCAAACGTGTCCGTTAGGAATATGGTGTAATGCGGTAACGATGCCAGTTGCACCAGCCTGACGGATATCATCTAAAGAAACAGGGTCATTTGGGCCGAACCAACGCCAGGTTTGTTCCATTGTTATCTACCTTTGCATAAATTCAGAATGAAAAAAATCCACCAGAATAATTGGATATAAAAAATTATTAATTATGTCGTTAAATTAATTACGCCTCTTTGCTATTTCATAGGGATATGAATTAAAGAGATAACCGTCGAAATAGGGATCGTCAACATCAGACAATTCCAGTAAACGTAATTTCACATTCTCCAAATGTTGCCACATCGCTTGTTTGGCCGCCGCCGGATCTTTCTTGATCATGGCGGATAAAATGATCTGATGGTCATGCAGCCATTCTTTACGATAATCTTTATCGGTAATTCGAGTGTGCAGTTTCTGCCACATGGGATTATTTTCCCGCCATGCCCAAGATTGTTTAAGCAGTTCAACTAACATGCTGTTATGGGTTGCTTCCGCAATCGCCAGATGGAATTCTCTGTCACCGGATTCATCTTCACCGGAGGCCAAATCTTCGGATTCCTTTTGCAAGGCTCGACGCATATTCGCAATGTTATTTGGTGTCACTTGCATGGCGGCAAATTCGGCAATATTACTTTCCAGCAATTGGCGAGCTTGTAATAACTCAAAAGGTCCCGCTGCGTTAACTGAGCATGAAGAGGAAGTCGGCAGGTGAGGGCGGTTAATAATATAGATCCCGGAACCTTTGCGCACTTCAATAAGGCTTTCTAGTTCGAGCATAATTAATGCTTCACGCACAACGGTTCTGGAAACCTGTAGTAATTCAGCAAGTTCTCGCTCCGGTGGTAAGCGATCCCCGATACGATATTGCTGGTTGGCAATCATCTCTCTTAATGAAATGCCAACTTCTTGGTAAGGACGTTTTGGCTCAAGTAAATGCTTCATGGTGTCACTATTGTTGTCGTGATTATCGATGGTATTGTATGGATAATAGTCAAAAATAGAAATTGGTCAACCAAAAATGCCGCTCAAGGGCGAAGGCCATTTGGCCTTCGCCAATGATTTATCTGACTGCGCGGATGCGCTCTACCATACGGTAAAGCATTGGGTCGCTTTTCTTAATGTCGTCGTACATCGGTTTGACCGCCTCTTCAAACGATTTTTGATCCACATCGACGAACTTAACGCCAATTTTCTCTGCATTCTGGCGCTCTTTCTCCTCTGATTTTTCCCATAATTTCGTCATATATTGAGAAGAGTTAATGGCCGCGGTTATAAGAATTTTTTGCTGTTCTGATGACAGTTTATTTAGCGATTTAGTAGAAATAACAAGGACATCTGGCACCATAGTATGGTTATCCAGCGAGAAGTATCTGGCAACTTCACTGTGACGGCTCAGGCTAAAAGAGGCAATATTATTTTCGGCGGCATCGACCACACCCTGTTGTAGAGCAGTATACAGTTCACCGTAAGCCAGTGGAGTTGGGTTACCGCCTAAATTTTTCACCATTGAGATGGCTGTTGGGCTTGGCTGAACCCGAATTTTCATGCCTTTTAGGTCCTCAGGTGTGCGGATAGGCTTTTTGGCGTAGAAGCTACGAGCGCCCGCTTCATAGTAGGTTATACCAATAAAGCCACGGTTTTTGCTGGATGTCAGAATCTCTTTACCAATCTCGCCGTTTTTAATTTTTTCGTAATGGGCTTTATCGCGAAACAGATAAGGTAAGTTAAAAGCAGAATAAGTGGGCGAAAAAGCTTCCAGTTCTGCGGCATTGGATTTGACTAAATCCAATGCACCATTTTGCATCAGTTCCATCGATTCCCGCTGGTTACCCAATTGTGCGTCTGGATAGATCCGAATACGAACATCACCATTCGTTTTTTGGCGAACTTCATCTGCAAACTGAGTCATTGCCTTGTGCACTGCATGATCGCGGTTATGGTTATGGCTGAGTTTTAATGTTGTTACTGCCATAACTTGTGACGCGCTTAAGGCAAATATCGCACCGATTACAGTAGATAAAATTCGCTTAGAATTGCTCATTGTTCGTTCTCCAATTGTTGTAAATAGGTTACGGGCACAACTGAACTGACGGTCAAACCATAAGCATCACTTCGGATTTCGTCAAAAAGTAAAAGTGATTTGGTTGACCAATATCACAAAATAATCGGGCCAACGGGTGGACCAGTCAGTTTGTGATCCCGCTCACTGGATGTTTTTTTGACCTGGATCTTATAATCCAAGCAACGTAAAGCTTCCTTTACTGATTTTGGTCAGACAGTTTGCCCTATTTGGTCGATCAAATCAGGCACATGTTGAGGCCAATAAGGACAAAGCCCCGTGAAAAACCTTGTGTATTGCCTCAATAAAGGTTTGGCATTTTTTACCGTCAGCCTTTCCGTTTTTTTGGTGTTTTGTGTCACATGGCAGGTGGTTTCCCGCTATGTGTTTGGTACGCCAAGTACGGTAACGGATGAACTCGCTCGTTATCTGTTTATGTGGGTCGCCATGATTGGCGCGGCATATACCACAGGTCAACATCGCCATTTAGCTATCGACCTGTTAACGATGAAACTTAAGGGAATAGGCAAAAATAGTGTGGGTTTGGTGATCCAGGCCGCGATCATGCTGTTTGCTTCGATCGTGCTGGTGTATGGCGGATCGGTACTGGTGATCTCAACCCTTGAAACCGGGCAGATCACGCCCGCGCTGGGATTACCGATGGGATATGTCTATTTATGTCTGCCAATTAGCGGTGTTCTGATGATCTGCTATGTGCTAGTAGACATTGTTGCTCTTATTCGGAATTTTTCAGGTAAAGACGCGGTTATTTCTGAAAATCAATAAAGTCACCAGGCAGAAGGGGATGGGCTTATGGATTGGCAAGTGGTTTTAGCGTTGTTCGGTAGTTTTGCCGTGTTGCTGGCACTGGGTGTACCGGTATCCTTTGCGATTGGTTTGTCATCATTACTGGCAATTATGATGACTTTACCAATGGAAGCGGCGATTACCGTGGTTGCTCAACGTATGGCAGTCGGTGTTGATAACTTCTCTTTGCTCGCTATCCCGTTCTTTATTCTGGCGGGAAATATTATGAATCAAGGGGGAATCGCTGCCCGTCTAATTAATCTGGCGAAAGTCATGGGCGGCCGTTTGCCCGGTTCTCTGGTGCACGTCAATATTATAGCGAATATGTTTTTCGGTGCGATTTCGGGCTCAGCAGTGGCATCGGCTGCGGCGGTCGGCGGAACGATGGCACCAATGCAGAAAAAAGAGGGTTATGAGCCGGAATACTCCGCTGCTGTAAACATTGCTTCCTGTCCTGCCGGTTTGTTGATCCCGCCAAGTAATACTTTGATTGTTTACTCACTGGTTTCTGGTGGCACATCAATTGCCGCACTGTTTTTGGCGGGTTATATTCCCGGTATTTTGATGGGGGCATCTTTGATGATTGTGGCGGCAATCATTGCCAAGCGCCGTGGTTATCCGGTATCACCCAAGCCGACATGGAACGAATTTTTCACCACATTAGTTCGTGCATTGCCTTCTCTGATGCTGGTTGTGGTTATTATGGGAGGGATCATTGCCGGTATTTTTACCGCCACAGAAGCCTCGGCGATTGCTGTGTTGTACAGCTTTATATTGGCAGTATTGATTTATCGTGAAGTCAGTATCACTAAACTACCCAAAATCATTCTGGATTCTGCGGTGACCACTTCCATTGTTTTGTTGCTGATTGGTGCATCAATGGGCATGTCTTGGGCAATGGCGAATGCGGATCTGCCCTATTTAATCGCTGATGCACTCATGGCGTTTTCTGAAAACCCTCTGGTTATTCTGCTGGTCATTAATCTGGTTCTGTTGTTGGTCGGAACCTTTATGGATATGACACCGGCGATTCTGATTTTTACGCCGATTTTCCTGCCAGTAGCGCAGAATATGGGCGTTGATCCGGTACATTTCGGCATCATTATGACCTTCAACCTAGCTATTGGTATTTGTACACCGCCGGTAGGGAGTGCGCTGTTTGTGGGTTGTTCTATCGGTGAGGTCAGCATTAATAAGGTATTGAAACCGTTAGTTCCCATGTATTGCGCTTTGGTTATCGCGTTGATGTTGGTGACCTTCATACCGCAACTGAGCTTGTGGTTGCCTCAGATGTTACTGAATTACTCAGCATTTAAGTAATCCGCGTCATTAAACAGGAATTGTTCTATGATCCGTAATATAGCCAACAGTAAAATTAACCCCGCTATTTCTCTGCCTTCTTATGATCGTCAGAAGTTGGTTGCCCGTATTGTCCATCTGGGATGTGGCGCTTTTCACCGTGCCCATCAGGCGGTTTTTACTCATCATATGTTGGAAAAAACGGGCAGTGATTGGGGAATTTGTGAAGTCAGTTTGTTCTCCGGTCATCGGTTGATTCAGCAACTTAAACAGCAAGATTGCTTGTGCACCATTGCGGAGAAGGGGACAGAACAAACTGAGTTGAAAATTATCGGCTCTATGGTTGATGCTTTACACCCTGAGTTTGTGGGTCAGCAAGGTATTCTGGAAACGATAGCGCAGCCGCAAGTGGCGATTATTTCTCTGACGATTACTGAAAAAGGGTATTGCATCGATGCAGCCAGCGGCAAGCTGGATGTGAATAATGCATTCATTCAACGGGACTTAGCTAACCCAACCGAACCAACATCGGCCATTGGTTATATTGTCGAGGCGCTTCGTCTGCGTTATGAACGTGACTTGCCGCCATTGACGGTGATGTCTTGCGATAATATCAGAGAGAATGGCAACATTGCCCGTGAAGCGGTGGTGGGTTTTGCCCGCTTACGTGATGAAAAGCTGGCGCAATGGATTGAACTGAATGTGACTTTTCCATGCACAATGGTTGACCGTATTGTTCCTGCGGCTACGCCAGAATCGGTGGCGGAGATAGCCGGACAGCTAGGTGTATACGATCCCAGTGCAATCACCTGTGAACCTTTCCGTCAGTGGGTGATTGAGGATAACTTTGCCAATGGCCGCCCAAACTGGGATGTGGCAGGAGCCCAATTCGTTAAAGATGTGATGCCTTTTGAAACCATGAAATTACGGATGCTAAACGGTAGCCACTCATTTTTAGCCTATCTGGGCTATTTAGCGGGATATGCGCATATTGCTGACGCAATGGTGAACCCCGATTACTGGCAAGCCGCTTTGGATCTAATGTTGAAAGAACAAGCGCCAACTTTGACGATGCCGGTAGGAACCGATCTTTTTCAATATGCTCATCTGTTGATTGAACGTTTTAGTAACCCCAACCTTAAGCATCAAACCGGGCAGATAGCAATGGATGGCAGCCAGAAGCTGCCACAACGTATGTTTGATTCTGTCATTTATCATCTGGCAAACGGCAGCGATTACCGCCATTTAGCCTTGGGTATCGCCGGGTGGATGCGTTATGTCAGTGGAAAAGATGAACAAGGCAAATTGATTGATGTGCGTGATCCGCTGGTTGAGCAGTTTAAATCCATTTACCAGCAATATGGGTTATCTGTTGATGTAGTACCCGCGTTGTTGGCGATTTTTGGTAACCCAGTGTTAGCTAATCCGCATTTTGTCCGGGCGGTTACCGCAGCTTATCAATTATTATTGGATTGCGGCGCTCGTCATGCTGTGGCGGCACTCGATTTAGCTGACAGGAAAATGATATGAAAAATTTTATGTGTGACGATTTTCTTCTGAACAATGAAACTGCCCGTCAGCTATATCATGAACATGCCGCAGATATGCCGATTTATGATTATCACTGTCATCTTAATCCGCGTGAAATTGCTGAAAATCGCCGGTTTGATAACCTTGGTCAGATTTGGTTGGAAGGGGATCACTACAAATGGCGGGCTATGCGCTGTGCGGGTATTGATGAATCACTGATTACCGGCAAGCAAACCCGTGATTATGAAAAATATCAGGCATGGGCAGAAACAGTACCGTTGACCTTAGGAAATCCGCTTTATCACTGGACACATCTAGAATTACGTCGTCCATTTGGTATTAGCGGGATATTGTTTGGGCCGCAAACCGCGGATGAAATCTGGCATCAATGTAATGAAAAGCTGGCAACCCCGGCGTTTTCAGCGCGTGGCATCATGCAGCAAATGAATATACGTATGGTTGGAACCACGGATGATCCGGTAGATTCTTTGCAATATCACCGCCAAATCGCGACAGATGAGAGTTTCGATATCGAAGTATTACCAAGCTGGCGTCCTGATCGGGTATTTAAAATCGAGCTGGCGGGTTTCATTGACTATATCAAACAGCTTGAAGCCGTGGCTGATGTATCGATTGCTGCTTTTGCTGATGTGTTGAACGCGTTGGAGCGTCGGCTTGAGCATTTTGCTGCTCATGGCTGCCGGGCTGCTGATCACGGCATAGAAAATTTGCGCTATGCTCCTATTCCTGATGAAACGGTATTAAATGGCATCCTGCAAAAACGGCTGGCAGGGGGCATTCTCTCTGAGCTTGAAATTGCACAGTACACCACGGCGATTCTGGTCTGGCTTGGCCGGCAATATGCCGCCCGTAGTTGGGTGATGCAAATGCATATCGGCGCTATTCGCAACAATAATAGCCGGATGTTCCGCTTACTTGGCGCGGATAGCGGCTTTGATTCCATTGGTGATAACAATATTGCTTGGCCGCTATCTCGCTTGCTGGATAGTATGGATGTGACGGATGAGTTGCCGAAAACGATTCTTTACTGTCTGAATCCACGAGATAACGAAGTGATTGCTACGATGGCCGGTAACTTTCAAGGTGGCGGTATCGCCGGTAAAGTGCAGTTTGGTTCGGGCTGGTGGTTCAATGATCAGAAAGATGGCATGTTGCGTCAGCTTGAACAACTTTCCCAACTTGGGTTGCTGAGTCAATTTGTTGGTATGTTGACCGATTCTCGTAGCTTTCTTTCATACACGCGGCATGAATATTTTCGCCGCATTCTGTGTAATGTGTTAGGGCAATGGGCAGAAAAGGGCGAAATTCCTAACCACAAAGCCATGTTAGGGCAGATAGTTGAGGATATTTGTTTTAATAACGCCCGCCGTTATTTTGCTTTGCCGGGAGAAAATCTATGAAGCAGATTGCACTCCTTGGTGAATGTATGATCGAACTTAATGGTGCCCCTTTTTCGACCATGCATCAGACTTTCGGTGGTGATGTCTTGAACAGTGCGGTTTATTTAGCACGTGCAAGCCGACAGAAGATTGCTGTTCATTTTGTGACTGCGTTGGGCTTGGATTCGCTCAGTGAAGGGATGATCACACGTTGGCAAGACGAGGGTATTCGCACCCATCTGATTTTGCGTGATCCGGTTCGCCAACCGGGACTGTATTTGATTCAACTTGATGGACAGGGAGAGCGCACCTTTCTGTACTGGCGTAATAATTCCGCTGCCCGTTATATGGTGCGCCATCCTGATTTCTCTTCGGTTATGCAAGCATTACAGCAGATGGATGCCATTTATCTCAGTGGTATCAGTTTGGCTATCTTGCCTGTTGATGATCGTGAAAAGCTACTAAACTTGCTGGCTGAGCTGGCTGCTCAAGGAAAAACCATCATTTTCGACAGTAATTATCGTTCGGCATTATGGCAAAGTGTGGAGGAAACCCAAGTTTGTTATCAGAAATTACTCGCCTTTACCTCATTGGCACTGGTGACAGATGACGATGAATGTAAGCTGTGGGGCGATAAATCGGTTACAGCAACCATGATTCGTCTTAAACAAGCAGGCGTTAAAGAAGCCGTGATTAAAGCGGGGGCTGCCGGTTGCTATTATCAGCATTTGGTACAGGATACTCCGATTGAGCTGATCCCAACGGTGCCGGTTGTTAACGTGGCCGATACCACGGCGGCGGGAGACGCCTTTAATGCTGGGTTTCTGGCAGGATTTCTGACGGATTGTCCGATACAACAAGCGGCAATTATGGGGCATTGTCTGGCTGGTACCGTTATTCAGCATAAAGGGGCGATTATTCCAATCAGTGCAACTCAAGCAGTGACTGACAGTTTCTTTTAACAGCGGAGAGAAAATTGATGAAACAGATGATTGAACAGTTACGCCAGTTAAAAATTGTACCTGTGATTGCTGTTGACCGAGCGGAAGATATTATTCCGTTGGGTAAGGCATTGGCTGACAACGGCTTGCCGGTAGCCGAAATTACTTTCCGTTCTACGGCAGCGGCGGAAGCTATTCGTTTGTTGAGAGCAGCTCAGCCGAATATGCTGATTGGTGCAGGTACTGTTCTGAACCGTGATCAGGTGGTTGCTGCAAAACAGGCTGGCGCTGATTTTATGGTTTCGCCGGGTTTTAATCCAAATACGGTCAAAGCCTGTCAGCAATTGAATATTCCTATTATTCCGGGTGTGAATAATCCAAGTGCGATTGAAGGTGCAATGGAATTGGGGCTAAAACTATTGAAATTCTTCCCGGCAGAACCTTCCGGCGGTTTGCCAATGATTAAAGCGATATTGGCACCTTATACTGAATTGCAAATTATGCCGACTGGGGGAGTCGGACCAAATAATATTCGCGATTATCTTGCTGTACCGCGTATTGTGGCGTGTGGTGGTTCATGGATGGTTAGTCAAGCGCTGGTGGAGAGCAGAAATTGGCAGGAAATCGGTCGCCTGACTCGTGAAGCGGTGGATTTGGTGAATACTTAAGGAATAGTGGTTCTTGTCTTGGGATAAAATATTATTCCGACAATAATACCAAAGGGAAAAAAAGGGTTTAGTAAAAATTCTTTCACTTCTGTTTGCCTAATGGAAGCATCAGCGTGTATGGCTCCAACGGTGACTGGACGAAGCCAAGACGCGTATAGAACGTTCGCGCGCTCTCATCAAGTGCGTGGACGATTATAGCTGAAATGCCCACTTGTTCTGCCGTGCTGGCGACACGCTTCCAAGCATCTTGGAGAAGCAATGCCCCGAGCTTCTTCCCCTGATATTCCACATCGACAGCCAGACGGCCAAGAAGCACTACAGGGATAGGATCTGGCATATTGCGTTTAAGCGATGGTGTAGATTCAATATGATTAATTGAACCGGCGCTTAGACAATAATAACCGATAACGTCTTTTGTGCCTTCCTTGCAAATAACAAATGTGCGGCTCGCGCCGAGCTTATTATTTTTTAAAGCCCGGCGTGAAAGCCATTCGTTTAATGTTTCATGCTGGCAATAAAAATCATTTATATTATGTTCAGCCGTTAATATTTCAGGTGTGCTTATTCCCACGGTGCTTTATATCCCATCAGTTTTTTAAAACCTTCATTATCAGAAAGCGGTTGCTCCAGCATCTGCATGAACATATGGTATTTTTCGTCGTTAACGAAAAAGTGGCGCTGATCGAGTATGGCATCTTCGGCTGCGCGGCAGGCAGCGTCCAAGATGAAATCAGTTCGGGTCTTTGAGAGCAGGTTTGCTGCATGGTCAATAAGCTCCCGCTGGAAGGCTTTCGCCCGGATGTTGATCGGGGTTTCTTTAGGTTGTGTTCTCATAAATCACCTGTGTAGCAAATTGGTAGATAGTCATTATAGCAGTTGTATATCTAATAGATATACATTTAGCGTCTCCATTTGAAATCTTATGAAACGTAAGCATGCTGGGTTATCCAAAATATAGTGGCTGGTCTTCTGCTGACTGGCGTCGGCCTAATTTATATGAACGTTAGACACCAGAACAAACTTTGTTAGAATTACTGACAGTGAGCTTGATACCTGAAAATATCTTAATGCGGTTGAAACTTAAGTTTGGGGTTAAATTTGAACAACTAGAAAACCTTGATCGAATGATTTTAGCGACAGTGGCTGTAGAAGGATGGATTAGGTTATGTCCCTCAATTAAATTATGGCTTTAAGAAAAAGGTCGTAACGAGCCATAACATGTTGTTTCCGAAAGTCAGAGCCAGATAGATTATTCTATCTCAGCCTATTGCGGGACACAGCCTAGTACTACAGCCGTACTTACTTTTTTCAACAGAAAAGACACCCATAGAAAAGCTTAATTCATGCGGTTTCTCAGAGTTGTGAGCATCAAGGAAAATGCAACTTTCTAGTATCTACGGCTGTAGTACTAGTACGTTGTTGGGTATGCTCTCGGTGAACTACCTTAACCAGAACAACCATACATTACATGTAATTGGTCGACCTGACTGAACGGTAGTTATATTTGATAAATCCATAATTAATCTACAATAATTAGTGAGCGCAAGGATTTGTTAATTTCTTAATAGACAATTTTGTTATATTTAATTTATATAACTATTAGTTGGCTTCTTTTGCTAAGGACACATACCTGATGATACCGCGCGTGATAAATACGATTGCAATTTACCCATTTTTTCTTTGAATCTGTAGCACGGTAACCAATTCTGCACAGTTAGACGGTATATTTTGCACTCATTAAACGGGGTTAGCTTCTCTATCATAATGCACAGTACAGAATAAAATTCCTAATCAGATGAAAATGATTGGAATGCATACAACTATGATTTTAGCTGAACTTGTACCTACTTGGATCCATGAAAGATACATAATATATCAGAGGGAATGTAACCATGCGTGATTGTCACTGGTACAATAATATTGCGATTTCTATATTTAAAAACAAATAGTTAATTAGATATATAAATAATTTTAATTTTAATGATCAAATGCATTGATAAATTAATTTAATATGATACTATTATTAACACCAGATTAATTTTTAGAAGTATAACTATTTAAAATACTTTTATAAAGTTATAAAAAGGAATTTAAAATTGAGCTCAGAGTTTTGCTTTGTTAAATATGGTTTTGATAAAAATTTAAATAAATTAATAAATGAATTTCAATTTGATGAATTATCTACTGGAACCATACTCTTCCGTAGTACAACAAAGGTATCTAAATTTAAAAGTGAAAGATATACTGCTTTTTTAATTGGTAATATATATAACATATCTACCATCAGATCCATTCTTGGAAAAATAGAAGGAAGATCTAGTGTGCTTAGTGATGTGGAAATTTTATTATTAAGTAGAGATAAATTTGGTAATTCCATTATTTCTATAGCAGAAGGAGATTATTGCCTTTTTATTGAGGATAAAAAGGGAAATATAGAAGTAATAACAGAGTCTAGAGGATTAAATTTAGTAAATTTAGTACAGACAGATTTGATTTGGATTACTAATAGTTTGAAGATTGTTGGTAAGGTAGAGGGAGATAAAGCTTTTGATTTCAAACCTGAAAGCGAAGTTATTAAGAACTCACTAAAACCAGATAATTTTTCACCAATAAGAAATGTGTCCAGATTAAAGCCTGGTACAATAAATAAATTAACATTTGATGAACAGAGATATCTTCATTTGGAAGTTGAATATGTAATATCTCCTGTAGAGGAAAATTCTTTTGATATAAAAGAAAGTGTTCTTCTTGAAATAATTGATTCTGATTTGAGAAACTCTATTTCCCGGTTATCTAAAAATAATGAAACTATAGGTGTTCCACTATCAGGAGGGTTAGATTCGAGTTTAGTTACTGCTTTAGCATCAAAGTATTTTGATAAAGTAAAAACATGGTCTATAGGAACAGAATTAAGCAATGAATTTGAATTTTCTAAAATTGTTTCTGATTATCTTGGTACAGAGCACGAAGTTAAAATTCTTAGTGAAGATGAAGTTATATCAGGTGTAGTAAAAGCTATTTATTATAATGAAATATTTGACGGATTATCTTCTGAGATTCAATCAGGATTATTTAATGTTTATGAATTAGCAAAAGGAAAAGTTAATTCATTGATAACAGGATATGGTTCTGATCTATTATTTGGGGGTATATTAGACCCCGAAAAATCCTATATTGAACCAAATAAAATATTGTCTGAGCAAGTTTATAGAACTAAATGGACAGGAGAATTTTCAACTCATGGAGCAGGAAATTATGGGTTGAATGTTTATCATCCATTTTGGACTAATAATCTTATATCTTTATGTCATAATTTGGATCCATACTTTAAAATAAGAGATAACGAAGTTAAAAATATTTTACGAGAGTATGCAAATAGTATAAATATCCTCCCAAAAGAAATAGTGTGGAGAAAAAAAATAGGTATTCATGAAGGATCATCTGTTAATAAATCTTTTGCAACAATGATAGGAACTGAAGTAAATAACTATCAAGATAAAACAAGGTTTAGTTATTCTATATATAAAGAATTTTTGACAGGAAGATTGTCAATTGAGGAAGCAAATTCAACCAAGTTGTGTGAAATCATAAGAAGGAATTAGATATGGTAATAGAAAGAGATTTTAGCTCAATTAGGGTAATTATTCTTAACCATGAAAATAAGCATAATCCATTTAGTGAAAGTTTAGAAAACTCAATTAAAAAATCTTTAATTAAAGCTGATCAAGATGACAATGTTAAAGCCATTGTTGTTTATGGTGGGGAGAATCGTTCTTTTTCTTCAGGGGGAGATTTCAGTGAAGTTAAAAATCTATCAGGAGAAAGTGTGGAACGTTGGATAGATAGAGTGATTGATCTATATTGTGCTGTTTTAAACGTAAACAAACCAACAGTAGCTGCGGTAGATGGTTATGCTATAGGAATGGGATTTCAATTTTCTTTAATGTTTGACCAAAGAATTGTATCAAGTGAAGCTAAATTTATAATGCCTGAATTAAAACACGGTATTGGTTGTTCTGTAGGTGCAGCTATACTTAGTTTTACACATGGACATAATATAATGAAAAAAATTGTATTTGAATGCGAAGAGATTTCATCAGAAATGTGTATTGAATACAATATTGCAAATCAAGTAATAGATAAAGAAATTCTTTTAGAAACAGCAATAGAACGCGCTAATTTACTAGCAACATATCCGAAAACAGCATACTTAAACACAAAAAAATTTATGAACAAAAAATTCGTTGATATCTTGGAAGATAGCAGAAAAGAATCAAAATTAGTTCATAAAAATTCGTTTGGCTCTAGAGATTCTCAAAAGCATTTTAAAAAAGTACTTGGTGAGAAATATTAATAAGGATAATTAAATGAATAAAAATTTACAATGGTCGCCAATAATGAAGTCAGGTTTTGGTGCTAACATTAGTGCAGATGATTTTTTGAAAGTTTCTGCTGAAGAAATTAAAAATCTTCTAATGAGGCAAGGCTTTGTTGTAGTCAATAAAATAAACCTTAATGCTGATGAATTTCGTGATATATACAGCAAATATGGAACAATAGTTGAATATGCAGATGAAAAAATAGATGTTGGTTTTGGGTATCGTGATACATTAAAACTTGAGGGCGAAAAAGGAAAAGTTGTCACTGGACGTGGACAACTCCCATTTCATGCTGATGGTGGGTTATTGTTATCGCAAGTAGATCAGGTTTTTTTATATGCCGCAGAAATAAAAAACATGAAGTTTCGAGGAGCAACTACTGTTTGTGATCATGTTCTTGCATGCAAAGAAATGCCTAAGCATTTATTACATGTTTTAGAAAATGAAATTTTTGAAGTAAGGGTTCTGGAATATGGCTACTATGTAGATGTATCTCCTGCTGGATGGTTTCAAGTTCCTGTATTTACTGACCTTGGATGGGTGAGAAAAATGCTAATATATTTTCCATTCGATGAGGGACAACCAGCCAGCTGGGAGCCAAGAATTATTGGGTTCACAGATGAAGAAACAAAGAGATTTTTTGCTGAGCTTACTGAATTTATGAAAAATCCCCGCTATTATTATAAGCATTATTGGGAAAGAGGTGATTTAATTATAATGGATAACAGAAGAGTTATTCATGAAAGGGAAGAATTTGATGACGATAATATCGTTCGTCGTCTTTACCGTGGGCAAACTGCTGATATTTAAATTCCTCCCCCTTCATAGAAGGGGAGGTAAAAATAAAGTGACATATGAGTTGTTATAACTATAGAAATTACAAATAATGGCTAATAAAAAATCAAACAATAATAAGGTTTTTAAAGACGAAACATCACTGTATTCTAGATATAGTATATCAACCCTTTTTCTTAAGTTTTTTGTAACTTTATTGTTAACAAATAAAATCACAAAAAAAATTTCTTTATGGATGATGAGATTTATTTTAAATAAAAAAAATAAGTTTTTTATTAGGTTTTTAAATGGGGTTTATTTTGGTGGTGAAAGTATAGATGAAGCAAAGGCTAATGTGATTTTTCTATCAAAAAATAATATTCATAGCATATTAGATTATGCAATTGAAGGGAAAAACGACGAAATTTTCTTTGATAATGCGCTAGAGTCAACATTAAAATTAATTGATCTCGCTAGCAAAGAGTCCAATATACCATATGTTGCCATTAAGCCTTCATCACTAGGAGATATTCATCTTTATGAAGAAAAAATGAGAGGTTGGAATTTTTTTGGAGAAAAAATTAATTCTTGGAGTAGGATATTAGAACGTTATGAAAAAATATTTCATTATGCAGAAATTAAATCAGTTAAAGTTATGATTGATGCAGAGCAATCTTGGATTCAGGCAGCAGTAGACAAGATTGTCATAGATAGCATTATTAAACACAATAAAATATTACCTATTATAACATTAACAATACAATCCTACAAAAAAGAATCCATTGATCTTCTGATGTTACTACATAAAATTGCTATTGATAATAACATTAAAGTTGGTATTAAGATTGTTAGAGGAGCTTATTTAGAAGAAGAGATTAAAAATAAAGAAAAATCAATTGGAACATTTTTTTTAAATAAAGAAGAGACTGATTTAAATTATAATTATTTAGTTGAATACATATCAAAAAGAATTGAGTATTTTTATCCTTTTTTTGCAACTCATAATGAAAATAGTATATCAATCATATTAAATAAGAATGAATTAAAAAATAAATCATTTTGGATTGGACAATTGTACGGGATTGGAGATCATATTTCATCAAAATTAGCTTACAATGGTATTAGGACGTGTAAATATTTGCCATATGGGCCAATTGATAAATCATTGCCATATTTATTAAGAAGGATAAATGAAAATGCAGTGGCTTCAGATACCTTTGTTACAGAAAACAGAAAGATAATGAAAGAGATTATTTTAAGATTAAAAAATACGGGAGATAAAAATGGATGTCTTTAAATTAAAAATTGGAAATGATTCTTTTGATATATCATCGAATGAAACGATTTTGAAATGTGCTTATAAGAATGGAGTTAAATTAAAATATCATTGCGCTTCTGGATATTGTGGCAAATGTCAAGTAAAGCTTATTTCTGGTGAAGTTAATTTAGATCATTCTGGTGGAATATCTAGAGATAAAATATCTTCTGGATATATACTGACTTGCTGCTCATACCCGAAAAGCAACATTGAAATATAGGAAAAAAAATGAAATATATTTATTTGTTTTTATTTATAATAATGTCATCAAAAGCATATTCATTTGATAACATGAAACTCAGCTTTGTTGAAGGCGGTGATTTTTACGTTGGTAGTGTGTTTGGCGCTCAAAATTATGAATCTCATTCTAATGTTACATTAAATTCTTTTTATATCATGAAGAATGAAGTTACTTATTCAGAATATAAAGAGGTATATGAATGGGCTATATTAAATGGTTATGATTTTGATGATGGATGTAATGGGTCACATTATGAAGATTGTCTTCCTCCTGAGCAGGATGAAGGCAGGCATCCTGTGACTAGTATTAAATGGTTAGATACCATTCTTTTTTCAAATGCATTAAGTGAGAAATTAAAACTCACTCCAGTATATTTTCAAAAAGGAAATAAAATTATTAGAAAAAAAGACAAAAACTTAGAGATCTTTATAAATACAAACGCTAATGGCTATCGTTTACCTACCTTAAATGAATGGCATGTTGCAGCAAGGGGCGGAGAACCTGCCTTACGATTAGGAAGATATGGATACTATCACTCTGGAAGCAATGATTCTAAGAAGGTGGCATGGTATCCAGAGTTTAATACAAGTAATTTTGGAACACAGGTTGTAGGTAAATTATCTCCAAACGACTTAGATTTATACGATATGAGTGGAAATGTTTCTGAATGGGTCTATGATAGTTATGAACTTGGTACAGTTAAGTTGTACTATTTTTGTGGTGGAAGTTATCTTTCCCATGCAAACAGCTTATCCAGTTGTGATAACCATAGTTCAGGATATATTATGCCAGATGTTGGATTTAGATTAGTTAGGAGCTATTTAAATGAAAAATAAATTTTACCTTATTTTTATTTTACTTTTCTCGTTTGAGGCATTTTCTCATTGCGGAAATAAGGTAAATCTAAAGGATGGAATCAATCTTATAGATTTGAATGGTGATGGAAAAAAAGATGTAATTTTTTATGCCAAATTTGAAAACAATACATCTCATCCAAGTAACACATTAACTGTTTTTATAAAAAATAAAAATGGGAAATTTAATATAGTTCCACTCCCAAATGATACTGGTTTTACTTGGTTTGATTTTAAATTATCTGCTTCTGAAATAAAAATACAAGATTACGAGCTAGGGGTAAAAAATGGAGTTTATTATATTATTTTTTTTCGCAAAAAAAATAATGATGATGACATATTTGGAGAATACCCAGTAGAATTTATTAAATATGATATAAAATATAACAATGAAGTGCCTGGTATTTCAAATTATTATTGGGATTATACTAAATCCTATCTTACAAAGAAAAAATATAAAAATGTTAGTGATGCCATGACAGAATATAATATGGAGTGTAGTTTATGAAATTTTTTTTATTTTTTTTTTTTGTTTTTTTATCTTTTTTTTGTCATTCAGGAGAAAATGAATCTTTTAGAAAAAAAATACAAAAAAAAATTGACGATAAAATATTATTATGCCTAGGTGAGATTGAATGGCCAGTATCAATTAATGAAGATTCTATATGGGCTAATGCGAACATGGAATCTCTTGTTGATGCTGGATTAGTAAGGTTGGATTTTAAAAGAGGAAAAAATAAATTATGGAATTTAACCAATTTAGGGAAAAAAGAATTTAATAAAAATGGTGATTTTTGTTACGGTAGAATGATGTTAAAAGACATTCTAAATATAAATTACATAAATAAAAAAAGAGGATTTATAGTTTTTAACTACTATGTACACTTATTACCTGAATGGGCTAAGAACAAATCAATAAGGTTTGCATATTCTTATCTAGATAATATTATCACAGGCATTGACAATGAAAAATATCAAATTGAATTTGAAAAATCTGACACTGGGATTATTAAAATAATAAGTGATCCTATTCAACTTGAAATTCTTTACTAATTTTAAGCAATAATAGGGTTCAGAAACAACGGAATAGTACACGCCGTTAAGTAACTATTTAAATTACAGCCTCAATTTTTCAGAAAGATGGTCTGTTGCTTGCGCTGGATCACTCTGTTGATTTTTCTGAGGCATAAATCCGATTTCTAGGTTATGTCCCTCAACTAAATTATGGCCTTAAGAAATAAGCAGATACAACCTAATTTCACCATAGCGTGCTGTCTTTTCATAACGGGTGGCGATGCGACGATGCTCTTTGAGTCGACCAATACATCTTTCTACAACATTTCTTCTTCGATACGTTTCATGGTCGAATTTAACCCGTCCATCTGACCACGCTTTTTCATTTGATTTATAGAGAATTATCACTTTTATTCCCTGACTTTTTAACCGGTTATAAGGGGAGCAATCACTCCCATGCTTCATCAGGAAGGTCGTAATGAGCCATAACATGTTTTTTCCGAAAGTCAGAGCCAGATAGATTATTCTATCTCAGCCTATTGCGGGACACAGCCTAATCATCAGCGGGCCTGTGAGTTAACAACGCTACACTCCCGAGAAGTCACTTTGGCCTTTCCTCGCCTTGAGAATAAAGGATTTTTAGTCTCATCAGGTGAGAAGCGTAATAAGTCTTATACATTGCCGGGTATGTCGTTACCAAGCCCTGAAGAACTTTTCTCTGCTGGAACAATAAATAATATTAATAATAAATTGGACTTACCCCATAAGGAATCTAGCTTGCCTCATTCATATTCAGGTATTCAAATCCACCGAGATGAGTTAGGGCGTCTTGCTCCTTCATCGTTTAGCCTGCCATTTATTGATGACTTAAAGTACATAACATCCGATTTAAGAGAAAAATTGCGAGAAATTGCTAAACCAGCTTATGAAAATCGTCGATTAGATCTAGAACAAATGCAATCGATTATTATGAAACTTTGTCAATCTCACTATATCCGTATTGATGTGTTAGGCATACTACTTAATCGTTCTGCAAAGAATCTCAGACAGCGCCATATAAAACCACTGCTTAATAAGCAGAATCTAATGATGGCATTTCCACAGACACCGAATCATCCCAATCAAGGATATACTGTCAAAGATGTATTACAGAAGGATTGATATTTCTTATGGTAGAACAATAGAGAAGTATTTAATTTATTTATACCCGTTATCTTTCAAGTTGCCTCTTTGTTGGCTGCACTTACTCACCCCGGTTACATAGTTATCTATGCTCCCGGGGATTCGCTCCCTTGCCGTCGCGATGCATCTTGAAATCCATTGGGTATATAGGATAAAACAACCAGCAGAAGATAGAAATAAAGTAGGTCGAGATTCATGACTTTATACTCTGCAATAAGTCGTTACTTGAATAAAATCAGCAGATTCACCGATTTTTATTTCAACATTTACGTCTTTGACTTCATTAATATTATTTATATGTGTGCCTCCGCATGGGATAGTGACCAGGGCGCGAGCATACTTTTTTACCCCCCCCTTGAATGAACCGTAATTATATGATCTCATTCTCCTTATTTTTCTTTTTAATACTCGCCCATGAATCCGAACCAGACCC